>JBCDHA010000019.1:0-17250 GCA_038750705.1 Bacteroidota bacterium | reverse complement strand
TTTTGGTTCGATGCCACACTTTTTTCAGTGATAGGTTTAGTAGGCTGGCTGCTTTTCTTACTTTGGATTGCCACTGACCATAAAGCAGCAGCAAAAAATATGAACCTCCTTTGGGCTGTACCGTTTCACTTTCCCATGGGACTGTTTCTTTTAAGTAATAAGCGTACACAACTTAAAGTAAATTATTTTACGGCCATCGCAATCCTGATGGTACTCCTGCTCTTTTCCTGGGTATTCTTACCTCAAAATTTACATGAGGTTTTCATACCCTTATCGCTTCTGGTACTTCTGCGGTCTCTTTATATCCGATATAGATTGACCAAGCCCACATGAAAGAACTTAGAACGGAAATTGATATCAATGCGCCGGCATCAAAAATCTGGTCGATAGTAATGGACTTTGACAAGTATCCCGAATGGAATCCATTCATAATCAGTATTAGAGGTAAGGCACATCTCAGAGAACGGCTGGATGTAACCGTACAACCCTATGGAAGTAAGCCCATGCGGTTTCGACCTAAAGTGACGTTGTTTAAAAAAGATCATCAGTTCGGCTGGATGGGAAATTTGCTGATGGTGGGTTTGTTCGATGGCCATCATATTTTTGAGATCCGTCAAAACGCGGAAGGCGGGTGCACTTTCGTACACAGAGAGCAATTCAGCGGTTTGCTGGTGCCCTTATTTTGGAAGAAGCTCGACACGCAAACGCGAGCAGGTTTTGAAGCCATGAATAGTGTTTTGAAGGAGCTGGCGGAAAAATGAATCGTATTGATCGGTTATCGGCTATTCTTATTCAGTTGCAGAGCAAAAAAGTAGTTCGGGCCATTGAAATCGCTGAGCGGTTTGAGATAAGCCTGCGCACTGTTTATCGTGATATCAGGGCGTTAGAGGAAGCCGGCGTACCTATAGGCGCCGAAGCAGGTCTCGGATACTTTTTAATGGAGGGGTACAATTTGCCCCCTGTAAAATTCTCGAAAGAAGAGGCAGGAGCTATTTTAATGGCAACCAAATTGGCTGAACGATTGACAGACCGATCTATTCAAAAGAATCTGGGTGATGCACTTTACAAGATACGATCTGCCTTAAAACTTGAAGAAAAAGACTACCTGGAAAGCATTGAAAACAACATAGAAGTTATTCAACTTCCCCGTCAAGCGGCTAATTCAGATTTTCCTGACCATTTTCTATCTGATATCCAGTCTGCCCTGGCACAGAAAAAAGTAATCAACTTTGACTACTATTCTAATTACAATGATTCCTTCACGAACAGAGATGTGGAACCACTAAGCCTGTGTTACTATTCAAGACACTGGCATTTAATAGGCTATTGCAGGCTAAGGAACGACTTACGGGATTTTCGATCTGACCGAATAATGAAGTTGCATGCCACTGAAAAAACATTTGATTCACATATTCATTCGGGGTATACTGGTTACTTAGATACAATTATGATGGGCTCAGACCTGCAGGAGGTGCAGGTTCGATTTACCCTGGAGGCCGCCCGTTATATTCAGGAGTATAAATTTTCAATGGGTTTCATAGAAGGAGCCAAAAAAGGTGAATTCGAAGAAATGAAATTCATGACCGCAGACATAGAAATTTTTGCAAGATGGTTGCTGCAATTCAGTGATTCCGCTCAAGTAATCTCACCAGCGCATTTACAGGATAAAGTACTCGAACTTTATGAAAAGGGCCTTGCATCATATGCTCAGCTATATGAAAAGTAAGAACTGTCTTGTACCGTACGATAGCTAATTTTACCCCATAAATCTTAAACTAACCTAATGGCAGAACTATTAAAGAATCAATTCTTCCAGCCTGATTTCATTCAAAAGTTAGGAGAAAAAATTAAGTCAACAAGTTCCCAATTTAAAGTTGAACCATTCGAAAAAGATATATTCAATACCGAATGGGATAGTCTGGAATTAAAGGGACGAATGACGCATATAGCGTTGGCTTTGGGTAGTCATTTGCCTGAAGAATATGAAAGGGCAATAGAAGTTCTTTCCCATATTGTTCATGAATTTGAGGGTTTCGATGGTATGGTTTTTCCGGAATTCACACGCTTGTTTGGGTTGGATCATTGGTTAGTTTCAATGAATGCGCTCGAGTTATTTACCCAATACTCCAGTGGAGAGTTTGCCATCCGCCATTTTATTCTGCAGGAAGAGCGGAAAACCATGAATAAGATGCTGGAATGGTCGCAGCACAGGAACCACCATGTAAGGCGTTTGTCCAGCGAAGGCTGCAGACCCAGACTGCCATGGGCGATGGCGCTGCCTAATTTTAAGAAGGACCCTGGCCTGGTGCTTTCAATATTGGAAAACCTGAAGGCCGATGAGTCAGAATATGTTCGCAAAAGCGTAGCAAACAACCTGAATGACATAACCAAGGACAACCCTGATAGTGTAATTGACTTGTGCAAGAAATGGAAAACGCATGATTCCCGTACCGCATGGATCATTAAACATGGCTTAAGGAGCCTGGTTAAAGCAGGAAACCCCATGGCGCTTAAATTACTGGGATTTAATGCAGCTGATGTAGATATCCGAAACTTCAAAATTAGCCCCGAGACCCTTCAACTTGGTGAGGAGGTAACTCTTGAATTTGACATACACAATCATGGAAAAGAAGTGGCCAATTTGCATATAGATTATATCATGCATTTTAAAAAGGCCAATGGCACTAATACTCCTAAAGTATTCAAACTGACTACGATTAAGCTTGAACCTGGTCAAAAAGAAAAGCTTTCCAAAGCGCATAAAATCTATGCTATTACCACACGTAAATACTATCCGGGAAAGCAAATTGTAGAAATTCAGATAAATGGTAAGGCGCTGGCTAAGGAATCATTTGACCTTACTATTTGATTTTTCCCACCACTTTGAGTCTTTGATTACGTTCTATTGAATACCTATGAATACCGAACGAGATCTTGACGGCCTGATTAAGCTAAATTACCCTTCTATTTCAGTATCTTCGAGCGCTTCTCATGGCAAAGAATAAAAAAGCTGCACTCGGTTTTATTTTTATTACGTTACTCATTGATGTAACCGGGATTGGCATAATCATTCCTATTATACCAGACCTGATAAATGAGCTTACCGGCGCTTCTGTAAGTGAATCTGCGGCCATTGGCGGTTGGCTTGTTTTCGCCTATGCCATTATGCAATTTGTATGTGCCCCGGTGCTGGGAGGCTTGAGTGACCAGTATGGAAGACGACCAGTATTACTAATCTCGCTTTTTGGTTTTGGTCTTGACTATATTTTTACGGCATTGGCCCCTACACTTATCTGGTTATTTGCAGGAAGAATAATAGCGGGAGTTATGGGTTCAAGCTTTACTACGGCATCGGCCTACATAGCGGATATAAGCGCCCCACAAGAACGCGCCAAGAACTTTGGGCTTATAGGAGCTGCATTTGGGCTTGGTTTTATAATAGGCCCGTCTATCGGCGGCATTTTAGGCGAATACGGGACCCGCATCCCTTTTTACGGAGCCGCCATACTTACTCTTGTTAATTGGTTCTACGGATTTTTTGTTTTACCAGAATCACTTGCCCCTGAGAATAGAAGAAAATTCAACTGGAAAAGAGCCAACCCTGTAGGCACACTTATTCAGCTTAAAAAGTATCCCGTGATCATTGGTATGGCAAGTTCTCTAATGCTTATTTATATTGCCGGCCATGCTACTCAAAGTACATGGGCATTCTATACAAAAGAAATTTTTGACTGGGATCCTGCCTGGATAGGTTACTCTTTAACCTTTGTCGGTTTAATGGTAGCTTTAGTACAAGGCGGCCTGATCCGGTGGCTGTTGCCAATATTGGGACAGAATAAATCCGTTTACATCGGCTTATTTTTGTACGCCGTAGGGTTTCTGCTTTTTGGACTGGCCACAAAAGAATGGATGATGTTTGCCTTTACGGTTGTATACACCCTGGGAGGAATAGCCGGTCCGGCTCTCCAAGGCATAATGTCTAATGAAGTACCTCCCAGTGATCAAGGCGAACTACAAGGCGGCCTTACGAGCTTAGTCAGTGTTACTTCCATCATAGGCCCTCCCTTAATGACTTCTGTCTTTTACTACTTCACCAGTACTAACGTTTTACAGATGTATCTGCCAGGCGCTGCTTTTTTTCTTGGCGCCGTGTTTTCAATGATAAGCCTTTTACTCGCTTATCGAGCATTGTCGTTAAAGCGAATACAATCCAAGGCATAACTTCATTTAAATTTTGTCGTAACATTGGATCATGGGTTCGTTAAGAAAGATAGAGTTGATCCTGTTGCTGATATTTCTACTGCCGGCGATCTTTTTTTCCACTTATGAAATATCCTCACTCAATAAGGATGAAGAAGTAATTAACCAAATCTATGAAGACCAATTGGCGGCCATTTTATATTCTGCTAACCAATATTCTGATGATGTTCTCAACGGTTGGATAGCTAAAATACAGGTGGGGCTGGAAATGGCTAAAGGCGACTCAACTCCTGAAAAAATACAGATGCTTTTGGATTTAAATCCGGCTCTATCAATGATTTTTATTGGAGATACGCTGAATTTGGAAGAATCGATTCAAGTATTTGCCAATGACAGTTCTCTTAAATCCAGTAGCACTAAAATTTCCCTGGCTAGTGCGCTCGCCAATCAAAGCAGTAAAATCAGGCAGCTCATACGCTATCAGGAAAGTGGGTTTAAAAAAAATGAGCCTTTTGAGCAATTCAATAACCAGACACTCATTGCGTTTATACTGGATTCTCAGTATCGGGGAAAATACGTTTGCGGATTAGTAATAGACCCGCAACTCTTCATAGAAGAGCTTCTTGGGCCTAAGTTGCAGAGAATAGCGCAGGATAAATTTATATTGAACGCCTACAATAAGGGCTCTGATTTTCCCATTTATCAAAGTAATGACACGGACAGCGTTACCAATGCAATAGCCCAGACAAAAGACCTGTGGTTATTACCTGATCATTATTTAGGCATTACTACTTTGGGGGATTCAATACAGGATCTGGTGGACGAAAGAACATACACTAATCTCATACTCATCGTAGCCTTAAATATCATTCTCATACTAGGAGCCTGGCTCGTTTTTATAAATGTAAAAAAGGAAATGAGGCTAGCCCAAAACAAATCTGACTTTGTATCCAATGTATCTCATGAAATAAGAACTCCACTAGCGCTCATAAGTATGTTTGCGGAAACGCTCGAGCTTAATCGTGTAAAGACAGAAGAAAAAAAGCATGAGTATTATTCCATTATCAACAAAGAGGCAAACCGGCTTACAGGCATTGTAAATCGTATTCTCACTTTTAGCCGGATGGAAGCAGATAAAAAAGCCTTAAATATAGAATCGCTGGACAGTAAGGAAGCAATAGCCGACGTTTTAAATACTTATGACTATCACTTAATCAGTAAAGGGTTTACCTATTCTTTCAACCCCAATTTAGACAGGCCTATTCAGGCGGATTCGCAGGCCTTTGTAGAAGTGGTGGTCAATCTTTTGGATAATGCGATAAAATACAGCAACTCTAAAAAGCACATTGATATTTCTACCGGGCAGAAGGATGAACTCGGGTTTATTTCGGTTATCGATCAGGGAGTGGGTATATCAAAACAAGATCAAAAGCATGTATTTGACAAATTTTACAGGGTTTCGTCTGGCGATTTGGCAAAGAGTAGGGGAACAGGTCTGGGATTATCACTTGTTAAGGAGATAGTTGAAGGCCATGGTGGTCGTCTTGAACTTAAAAGTGAGCTCGGTAGGGGTTCGGAATTTTTATTGTATTTTCCACTAAGCAAATCATAATCTATCACCTATGTCTAAAATACTTATTGTTGAAGATGAGCCTGCCATGCAGCTGGGCTTAAAAGACAACCTGGAGTTTGAAGGATATACCGTAGAGACAGCCAGCGAAGGAGATAGTGGTTTGGAAAAGATCATTTCAAATAGTTTCGATCTGGTTCTTTTGGATGTAATGCTTCCAAATATGTCCGGGTTTGACGTATGTAAAAATGCAAGGGCTAAAGGCGTTAGTACTCCTATCATACTCTTAACTGCCCGAGGGGAAGAAATTGACAAGGTTCTGGGTCTTGAATTAGGCGCGGACGACTATGTGACTAAGCCATTCAGCGTAAGGGAGCTCCTGGCACGTATAAAAGCTATTCTGAGAAGAAGTGAAGGGCAAGACAACAATAAGGACACGGGTAACATAACCATAGGGAGGCTTACAGTAGACTTTCAGTCATATGTCGCTGTTGAGAATAACAGCGAGGTAAAACTCTCACATAAGGAATTTGAAATACTGCATTACCTACTGGATCATAGCAACCAGGTAGTAAGCCGTTATGACCTTCTTGAAAACATTTGGGGCTATGAAGAACAGCCGACTACAAGAACTGTTGACAACTTCATAGTACGCCTCAGGCAAAAGATCGAAACTAATCCCAATGCCCCAAAAATCATTCTTACCGTACATGGAACAGGCTATAAATTACTGATTTAAGCTGTTTTTACATTCCTTTTCAATATTGTGACATCTTGTTACATTCCTTTACTGGCCAATGACATCTTACCTTGTGGATACGGCGTTATTTGAAGTGTAATCAATAACAAAAGGTCAACAAAAACAGTAAAGTCATGAAACTAAAAACAACAATCTTCGCAGTAGCCTTAACAGTTTTAAGTGCAACCGCTTTCGCAAGTGATAACGCTAACGGTGATCCCGTAATCAAAATTCTGCCAAGTCCTGAAGCCAACGTTTTAAAGCTCTTGTATGTCAACGATATGGATGGCACGGTTCAAGTGAAATTCTATGAAGGTTCAGCTCTTGTTAAAAGGGATAAGATCAAAGAAAAGGATTTTGAAAAAGGGTTTATAAAAAGATACGATCTAAGCGAACTGAAAGCTGGTATCTATCAAGTAGAAATTATTTCCGGGGGTATGTCTGTAAAATATGAACTGTCCGTTAATCCTGGCCAGCCATTATGGGCCAGGTCATGGTCAGGACACATGCCTGCAGGACAAGCCATTGCTTCTAAGTAAAGGTTGAGCAATCTAGGGGTTGGTGGCCAAAAGAGGTTACCAGCCCCTTACCTGAAAGAAAAGAAAGTTATAATTTAGCCTAAACAAAACAAAAAATTGAAACAACTCTCTATCATATTGGTTTTAGCAATTTTGACTACCTCAAACGCCCTAAGCCAGTTGGTAGATCTCGGAGGACGCTGGAAATTCAGTATCGGCGATCGAGCTGAGTGGGCCGAAGCCGATTTTGATGATTCCGAATGGGAATCCATCTGGACCCCATCCAACTGGGAAGAAGAGGGGTTTTACGGCTACGATGGCTTTGCATGGTATCGAAAAAAGTTTCAGGGTAAGGAACTCCCCAGGAATGAAAAACTTTTCCTTAATCTGGGATACATTGACGATGCCGATGAAGTGTATTTTAACGGAGAACTGATCGGGTTTTCGGGTTCCATGCCTCCCAAATTCAGAACTGCCTACAGAGCCGAACGCAATTATATTATCCCTAATAGTCTTATCAATTATAGCGGTGAAAACACCATAGCCGTACGGGTATTTGATGCTACACAATGGGGCGGAATTACTGACGGAGATTTGGGGATATATCTTTTAAACGCAAGGTCACCAATGGTAATTGACTTACAAGGTCTCTGGTCCTTTGCACTTAGCCGCTCAGGAAGACCTATTGAAGACGAAGCCGATTGGGAAAAAATAATGGTCCCTATTCCATGGGAAAAGCAAGGATATAGAAGATACGACGGTTTTGCCTGGTATCGTACTACTTTTGAGCTACCTGAAGGACAGAGTAAAGAAAATCTGGTTCTATTGCTAGGTAAAATTGATGACTTTGATGAAGTCTACGTAAATGGCGAATTAATAGGAGCTACAAATGATCGCAGAAGGTACGGCAGAAGTAGTTCTTATTCTCAACAAAGAGCCTATGATATACCGGACTACCTCATCAAAACAGATGGAAAAAACAGTATAGAAATATTGGTTGAAGATATAGGCAATGTCGGCGGCATATATGAAGGCCCTGTAGGTATAACAACAAAAGGTAAATATTATCGCTACTTCAGATAAAGTGAAGGTTTAAAGGTTGAAAACTCGTTTGTTTGACAGAACCCAGGTAACATCGCCTGGGGTTTTCTTTTTTAGCAGATTTGAATGTCAAACCTAAACGTAGCATTTCCACGCATGCTATTTCAAATACTTTTGGCTTTTACAATTGCGAAGGTAGTAAGCGCTGTAGGAACGCTACCTCCTGCTACTATCAACGTTTCAGTACTACAGCTAGCCCTACGGAAAAAACAAAAAATGGCGCTGCAATTAGCGACCGGAGCAGCACTTATTGATTTAATTTATACGACCTGAGTTTTGAGATCGGGGAATTACTGGAAACACAAGAATGGCTTACGGCCTGCTTCCAGCTTATAAGTGCTATAGTACTTGCCGTTCTCGGAGTCGCTTCCATACTCGCCGCTTCCCATCAAACGGTTAAAAGGGAGCCATTTAAATTGGTAGAATCCGGTTTTATTCGCGGTGTGCTTCTGGGAGTTTTTAATCCACTTGTAATGCCATTCTGGCTTGCAATAACAACGTACCTAAAGTCAAATCAAATACTGGAATTAGATGGATTTCTTGCCACCACCTTTCTCATAGGTACTTTCATTGGAGAATTGGGAGTGCTGATTATGATCGTCAAACTTGGTAAGCGATTCACCCGGTTTTCAGAAAACAAATGGGTTGTTGGCATCATTCCGGGTATCATATTTATCATTCTCGGGATGATTTCTGTAGTCCGGTATCTGTTGATCGCTGACTAATATATCCTCCAAAACAAGGTGGTAGGCACATGATTAAACTCTTTTCATATCTTTTTGAGTATTGATGACACCGTGATAGATATCCTCATCATTAGCCAATAGTATCTGATCCAGATCTTCGCCGGGAAGAGTAATGATCCTCTCTTGTCCAGCATCCCACTCCATTCGCCGCCCGATCTTATAGGCCAACCCGGCCATATGAGCGGTTATCGCCTCTTCAAATCCCTCGTTGATTCCACAACTTGGTTCGCCACCATTTCTAATACAACTCAACCATTCCTTAATGTGCAAAACGGTTGAATCCACCCGCTTACCGTCACGATAGGTCCACAGCAGGCCTTTATCAGCAAAGTATTTCGAAGTGGCTGATGTTATACCGTCCACATTGTTCCCCGCAGGATCATAACTGTAAATCGGTTCACCACTGGAAATAGTATTGTCCTTTATCATCCCTTTAAACTTTTCCGATGCCGGATCAGCGTATATGGTTAGACTATTGCCTAATTCCATGGACGCATCAGTTCCCATTAATAGGGTTTTTCTATCATGCTGATTGCCCAGTGTTGCGCTATATACCAAAGTCATTCCCTTGGTTTTATGTCGGCTTCCACCTGTCGTTAATTCAGGATACTCCATATTCACATGGTAAACATCCGGAACATTTCTGCCATCTCTATGCGTATATATGCCTCCTGAAGCCGTAATATAGCGGGGAATACCCATATTAAGAATGCAGTTGATACGATCATAATCGTGTGTCATAAGATCACCGGACAGACCAGATCCATAGGCCCACCATTTACGCCAACGGAAAAAATGTTCCTTGTTAAAAGGCACTTTGGGGGCATTACCAATAAATTGCTCCCAATCAATGGTCGATGGGCTGGCATCTTCATGGATATGATACTGCCAGGCCCCATTGTCCGAATTACGGTTAGTATTTACCTGTATAAGTGAGATATGTCCCAGAATTTTCTTTTTGATTATATCCTGGGCGGTTAAAAAGCTTTGAGTTTGCCTGTGCTGGTGACCTACAGCAAAAACCGCATTAGAATTTCTTCTTACCGCGTCTCGTAAAGCATAAGTCTCGGCTATGTTATGGGTCATAGGCTTTTCAACATATACATGTTTACCCGCATTAAGCGCAGCAATAGAAACAGGTGCATGCCAGTGATCGGCAGTAGCAATAATGACTGCATCTACATCGCCTTTCTCCAGTAACTCCTGGTAGGAATCAAAACGTTGAACACCTTCGGCAAGCGTAGCGGCCCTTTCAGAGCGTACTTTGAAAAGATCACAAACCGCAACCATTCTGGTATTCAGGTTTTCCTGCTCTCTGAATGCCTTTAAAGCTCCTTCATTAGTAGTATTAATCCAGTCTTGAGTAGCATGACCAGCGGCACGACAAAGGTGTTCACCGCGGCCTCCAAAACCAATGATCCCTATCTTTATCGGATCGCCTTCCATGGAGCCCACAGGCGGAGGTTGCGAAGTCTTAATATTCAAGGCATCCAGAATTTTATCCTTTTTGTGCTGGCTAGAAGCGCTTTCCGCTAACGCTCCGGCTAAAACTCCTCCCGCAATAGGGATACCTGCCAAACCTTTAAGCACCGAACGCCTGCTGATTTTATTATTGTCTTCTTCCATGATATGGTTAATTTAAATTTGAAAGCGCCATACGTTTATCAAGAAGATTATCCAGGCCAAAATATTTGGATGTAGGAAACTTTGAGAGCACAAGGAGCGCTCCTATTTCAACAAGGTTTTTATTCACTATGAAATAGCTCCCCTCACTTGGAGCTGTTATTTCCCAACCAGGAACGGGCGGGTAAGCCAAATAGTAAAGGAGCAAAAGGAAAATTCCTAACCATATAAAAGGTTTTGGTTTAACACCTAAAACAAGAGAAAGTCCTACTAAGGTGAGCGCCGCAATGTTCGCAAAATCTATAATGAAGATCATTTCGGCACCTGCCAGCCAATTGAATACCGATTCAAATGGTCCGGTAGATCCGGCCAGATAGCCTTCAGCGGTCCATCCTGGATTGAATAATTTCATCAATCCCTCATATAGAAAATGCCAGCCAATAAGGATACGAAGAAAAACAAGCCTGTTTAGTTGTCCGCTTGAGAGTCCAGTTTTCATTTGAATTTTAATTTAGCGTTTTACAGTACCGCCAAATTATTAACTGTACTCTCTTTTTCTCATGATCAATGTCAGCACTTAAGGATGATCCTTTTTGAAAGAAAGCAATAGAAGTATTGCCCTCAAACTCATTAAAACCAATGAATTTATCTACTTGATGCTTGCAAAGATCAGCTCTTCATCCTCCGGAAATGATACGCCTTCGAGTTTGGCCATCATGGCCGCTTTACTGATTTCAAAATCCGTGCGGTTTTCATCGGAAATAGGAGCTGAAGGGGGAAGTTTAACCTTTAACGCATCTATCTGGACACCATTCTTCCAAAAACGATAACACAAATGATTCCCCTTAGCCAAACCCGTACTACCAACATAGCCAATAATATCACCTTGCCGTACCTTATTTCCTGGTTTAATACCGCTCTTAATTTTAGACATATGTAGATACTGCGTAGTGTAGGTAGCATTGTGCTTGAGTTTCACGTAGTTTCCGTTGTATTTACTGTACCTGGCCTCCAGTACTATAGCATCGCCAACCGCACGTATAGGTGTGCCCTTTTTAGCGGCAAAATCTGTTCCTCTATGTGCTTTCCACCTCTTTTGAACAGGATGAAAACGGTTTCCCGAATACCTGGAGCTTATTCTGGTAAAATCAAGTGGATATTTTAGCAAGGCTTTTCTGAGGCTGTTGCCCTTCTCATCAAAGTAGTCGATGCCGTCGCCCTGATCGTAATGAAAAGCGTAAAAGTCGTTACCATAGTGCTCGAAAAGTATGGATTTGATTTTGCCCGTACCTATTGACTTCCCTTCTACCAAATGGTCTTCATACACCAGCTTGAAGCGA
This sequence comes from Bacteroidota bacterium, assembly GCA_038750705.1. Classification (GTDB taxonomy): domain Bacteria; phylum Bacteroidota; class Bacteroidia; order Cytophagales; family Cyclobacteriaceae; genus Fulvivirga. The sequence continues at coordinate 5,413 of JBCDHA010000019.1, read as the reverse complement.
TCTCCCTCCTGAAGCCTGAAAAAGTCGATCTGCCAGGCAAATACGTCCACGAAATCATTGGTGAGTTGAGGGGAAAGGCCAAGTTCACTCATGGTAACCGCCAGGCTCGATCTTGGTTTGATCACGCCTGAAATGCCTTTCTCAAGAATTTCTATCTTTTTTTGGTTCTTTTCAACGGTGATAGAATCTCTCAAATTAAATACCACATAATCCACCGGACTATGCTCATAGACAAAAGCACGTACCGTCTTTTGAGAGTCCGGTTCGCAGATAAGGGTGTATTTCTTATTGGCGACGATCTTTCTTACGTCAAATACATTTTTCGAAATATTCGCGAGCTTAAATATGTCCTGATGCGACACGTTGTGTGCCGTTAAGATCTCAGAAATATTTTGATTTCTCTTGATTTTATCTTCAATAACTACCATTGAATCTATTATCATCCCATATAGTAAGCTGGGCTCATGGGGAAGAGGCGCCACGGTATCCCTCTCTATTTCAGGCTCAACCGCTACAGAAGTTTTGTGGTCTAGTGAAGGGAGAATAAAAAAAGTGGCGATACTTAGTATGAGCAAAAAAAGAATGCTCAGATTTCTCTTAGACATGTTGGTTTTGATAGTTTAAAAAATGCCTTACGCTATGTTTTAGGCGCAAAGTATATTAATTCTATGATAATGATACTGATAACGTAAGAAAAATGCTAAGAACGACCTTATTTTAATTGATTGCTTCGGATACACAGGCATAATCTACTGTCAATCAATAGATTTACATTATGATAATAAGTATTCTCGGTTGTGGATGGCTGGGCATGGCCCTGGGGCGCAAAATGGCACAAAATGAGTATTTTCAGGTAAAAGGGTCTACCACAACCGGAATTAAGATGGATTTGATCGAGCAGGCTGGAATGCAAGCCTATCTCGTTGATCTATCAGGTGACTCTCCGGATGATTTTTTCTTATGCGATGTAATGGTGGTAACAATTCCACCATCCATCCCTTTATTTCAGGAAAAGGTCAAAAAAATCATTGAACAACTCGAAGATCATAAAGTACAGAAGGTAGTTTTTATAAGCACCACTTCCGTTTATCCTAATTTAAACCAGGAGGTAGTTGAGCGTGATGCTGAGTACATAAAGTCGCAACACAGTGGTGTAATTATGCTCTCAATCGAAGATATGTTCCGAAATGGTACCGATTTTCAAACTACTGTTATCCGGTTTGCCGGGCTTTATGGTCCGGGCAGGGAACCCGGAAGATTTCTGGCCGGGAAGTCTGATTTAAGAGGTGCTCAAAGCCCGGTTAACCTTGTTCATCAAGACGACTGCGTTGAAATTATCTCCCAGGTCATAAGGCAGAATGCCTGGGGAGAAACTTTTAATGCTTGTTCTGATGCGCATCCCACTAGAAAAGATTTTTATGAAAAAGCAGCTACTTACCAGGGGTTTGAACCTCCATCCTTTTCAGATCAGCCGGCCTCATTTAAGATTGTAAATTCTGAAAAGCTGAAATCGGTTTTGAATTACTCATTTATTCACCCTGATCCCATTCTTTCAATAAAATGAATCAACGTTTTACTCGAACACCGGTTTTAAAAACAATCGGACTGTCATACACACCATCTTGATTTTCGTGTAAGAAGTTATAGGTAATTATGGCCTGCATTTCGAGCCATTTAGCAATATTGAACTTGCGGCCTATTCCCAACAAAAGGGTTTGGTCCCACTCTCTTTTTGTTCGATCCTGCAAGGTTTTCAACCTGCTAATGTTTTCTCCTTCCAAATAGCCAAAAAAGTTTTTAAATACCATATGATTAACAAATATTGAATAGCCGTATGTATTTTCTTCTTCTGCATTTACCCCATTTCGATCCGCATTAAACTGCGCACGATACAGTCCTGTTATGCCTACTTCAAATAGCGTATTAATCCTGTAGCCTAGTACAGGAGCCAGATCTATAGCTACCGGATTAGTTTCAGTTACATTAAAGTTTCCTCCTAAAACAAGCCGCTTGCCGAAGGGCTCATCTTCTAAAGAGGTTCTTTTCTTCGCAGTGCTTAGATCATTACTGTTAGGTACATAGCTGTACTTTTTTTTGAGCTCTCCCATTTTCGACTGTACCTGCTGCAGCTTATCAGCGTTTTTTGAAATGTATTCTTTGGCCTGTGATGCCATCTTTTCTTTCATTTGTTGCTTGGCCAGGTTTTGTTGCACCTGCTGACGGGTTTGCTCCAGTTGCCCTTTGTATTCATCCAGCTTACCCAGCTCTCCTTTATCACCCAACTGGTCGAAACCATCTACGTTTTTGAGCTCTTGCTCCGCCCGCTTTTCCAAATCGTTAACTAGTTTGGCACGGCCGGCAGAATCCAGCTGAACATCCGCCAGGCCTACACCCAATTCTTCGCGACCGAGCTCATCCAGTTGCCCACGAAGCTCCGACTTCCCTTGATCAACCATAGTAGAATCTAAGGTTACATCCGGTACTTCTATTCCCAGTTCATCTTTAACTTCCCGGTTCGCTAAGCCTTTAACCTTTTCTTTAGCTGTGTGAAATGCGCCGGAATCTATTTGTGGCACTTGAATTCCGCTTTGGCTAAGCGAATCATTGAGTACCTCAATGGCCTTGCCGGAAATATCTTTAGCTAAGGAGCTGTCTTGCTCAATTGCAGCAGGAAGGTGCTCATTCAACTTGCTCCCTTCATTTAGAGCCGCGTGCTTACCTTTAGTCTTAACATTTTGAAGTACTTTGCTGCGCCTAACGGAATCTTTCTTTAGGTACTTATGATACTTTTTTAAACGTTTCTTCTCGTTTTTGATACCACTGAGTTTTTCCTGGTACTTGGAAGACAACTGCTCATACTCCTGGGCGCAGACAACCGAGGAAGTGATGAGTAACAGTAAAATCAAAATAACTCGCATGGGGGCGTCAAAGATACAAGATTGAATTGTGAAAAGGTTAAGATTTGAACTGTGCGTAATTATTAGTTAGTATGCGAAAACATTCTCTCCATTCATAAGGAGCAAACACAGATCTTGAACTTCATCCGTTGGGAACTGTGGTTTATTTTTTACCCACTTTGCTTTCGCGTAGCTTCAGCGGAGCGAGGAACACAGGACGGCAAGTGAAGCAAAAAGCAGAACCGGACTAGTACCACAGATGTGCCGCTTTACCGCTCCGAGATAATACGAGAAGCTTTGTTTTGTGAGGATCGGTCTATAGAGATGGTTATAGCTTTCGCGGATTTTTCAGGTTAGTCTAAAGTTTTAAAATATTAACTTTTTTATCATCAAAAGAGTAAAAAAATAGTCGTTTGAAGCGAGTGCTGGTATTCTTTAGTCCCTTGTTTTCTAAGGGACTTTCTGTCGTTGGGGTGCTTCTTTGATTTTCGCCAGGCATTCTTCTAGTTGTCTCAAGATTTTCGATGATGTCATCTAAGTCTTCATTGGCTTCATCTACCCAGACGATCTCTAAAGCCATTTTTCGTATTTCTTTCTTACTTCACTATGTGGAGTCGCTTTACCTTCTTTCACTTGCTGCAATGCACGGTCTAATGAGCCTGACAACTCTGATTCCTCGTTCAAGAACATTTCTATTTTATCAAGCTCTTTTTCGTTAAAGTGCATTACACGCTCTATTAGATTATATTTTCTTGCTTCAATATTCATACATACAAAATAACCATTATTTAATATGTTTAGATCATTTTAATGGATAATATTAATTTTAAGCGTCATTCTGACATATACCTTCAACGTTGGAATATTCGGGAGGCATGAGTTCTTCTAGTAGTTTTTTAATCTCTGATGCCTTCTCATTCCTCGACCACTGTGCAAATGATAAAAACATTCACCCAATTTATGCAAGACAAAACATAGGTCTTGAACCTCAACCAAAACCGTTCGGTTATAAGGAGTGGCTGTTATTCGTGTTTTTCGTTTGTTAGCTTCATTTTATCTTATCTCGGCTAAGCCGAGTTTTTTTATCAATGGAACTCCTGGATAAAGGGATAAAGACACTTCAGATAAGCCGTTCTGTCTTACAGAAAACGTGATCCGGAACGTCAAAGACTCAACAGGCTTTTCTTAATCAGGCGTGGTATTAAAAGAAGCTCAGAGTGCTTTTCAAGTCACTCTGAGGAGATGTATAACACTATCGCTAAGCTTGCGTGAGTTGGGGTTATAATTCAACACTGATATTCAACCGGCCACCTAATCCAGTTTCTATGATTTTACGCAACGTAGATATACGAATATCACTTGAAGCCCTTTCGATTTTCGAGATGTAGGTACGTTTCACATTCAGCTTTTCTGCTAATTGTTGTTGGGTTAAATGAGCTTTCTTGCGTGACTCTTTTACCAATTCTGCAACCATGTAGGCTTCTGCTTTTTGCTCAAACTCTGCACGGCTTGCACTTCCTTTTTTACCATACTTCTGATCAAACAGTTCATTAATTGTTTTTGGATTCTTTGTCATCGTAGTACTCCTTTCTTAGTTTCTTTGCTCGTTCTATTTCTTTTCGTGGTGTTTTTTGGGTCTTCTTTTGAAAACCATGTAGTAAGATCACCAGCTTGTTATCATCGAAAAAGGTGAAGATTCGATAAATATTTCCACCAACTTCAATCCTAATCTCATAGATGCCATCCTCAAGATGTTTAAAGAACTTAGTGGGGACGCGTTGAACAGATACCACAATCTGTAGCACATAATCTACTTTGTCCTTTACACTCTGTTTCAGTGGATTATAAAAATCCCAAAAGTAGTCTCTAAACGGCTCAACTATTCTCATAGTTTATACATCAAAGGTAACTAATTAGTTTCTTTTTTATTACCAAATATCTTACCGATAATGTTCGGGAGGGTTCAGTTCTTCTAGAAGTCTGATTAATTTCTGATGCCTTCTTATTTTTCGTTTGTTAGCTTCCTTTTATCTTATCTCGGCTAAGCCGAGTTTTTTTATCAATTGAACTCCCGGATAAAGGGATAAAGACACTTCAGATAAGCTGTTCTGTCTTACAGAAAACGTGATCCGGAACGTCGAAGACTCAACAGGCTTTTTCTTAATCAGCGTGGTATTAAAAGAAGCTCAGAGTGCTTTTCAAGTCACTCTGAGGAGGTATAGGTATTTATATATTATGGTTCTAGAACAAGAACTCAAAACCGCTTTACTAATCTGAGGTAGTATCAGGAGTTTGGTTTTGTCAAGGTTCGATGCCTTACAAAACATCTATCTGTTAGGTTAAATAGCGGATTTATACTTTAAACTTGTTGGGGGTCTTTTCGATTGGGCCTGAAACTTACTATCTCGATGTGATCGACATTGATCCGATAGTAGAGACTTGTTTGTTTACTAAACACACACTTCCTTAGTCCCTTTTTACTTCTTGACGCGGGATAAGCCTCCGGCATCTTGCTT
>JBCDHA010000018.1:0-17276 GCA_038750705.1 Bacteroidota bacterium | reverse complement strand
CAGGGCAGTATGCAGAGCGCCCCTGCTCACCTCGCGCTTCATCTGATCCTGAATCTCCTCCTGGATCCGCACACCATAAGCGTCCTCCCCTAAAATTAAAGTTGCCAGAAGCACGATCTCCTGAAATTCTCCTAAATATGTGCCTTTCATAAGCTGTTCTGAATATTAAAGACTATATGTTTCTTAAATGGTTACATGAATTTAGAAATTTCTTTCTTATTTGAAGACTTTTTTTTAGACTGCAATTAGCTTTGGGCAGCTCTTCCCGCTATCCGCACTCGCCTGGCCGTCCCAATATGGCCACTTCGGGCTCAAACAATTGCTCCTATCGGGGCTGCATAGTCTCTCGTAATTCCTGAGAGTATAGCGAACCAGGAATCTCATTCAAGATCAAAGAGATCCCTGCCTCCGCAGGGATGACGATCAAAAATGAAGAAACACTCCCTACTCTATGCTCCATGCCCTAGACCCTAAGCTCTATGCTCTACCTTAAAAAGATCGCCACAGCGCCGAGAGCCGTTAGCAAAAGGATCATTCGTCGGTAACCGTCATCCTTAATCAATCGTACCAACCTCACCCCAATCATAAAACCTACGATAACCGCAGGAAAGATCTTAAGACTGATCAAGCCCGACTCCCAGGTAATCGTACCCCATACCCAAATATGAAAGGGGAGTTTGAACAGATTTATAATAAAGAATAACCAGGCTGCTGTGGCTATGAACTGATTTTTAGGCAACCGCATAGCCAAAAAGTAGATATTGCTGAAGGCTCCGGCCAGATTACCGACCATAGTGGCAAAGCCGGCTGCCAAACCCATAACCGGGGCAAAAACAGGTGACTTAGGTACATGCTTGCTGCTCCTATCCCACCAGAACATGAACACTACACTGAATAGGATAACTCCGGCCATCCCTTGTTTAAAGATTTTTTCGGGAAGGTCCGCGCCGATCCATACTCCAACCAGCACCCCCGCGGCCATCCAGGGAATCAAACGAGCTAAATGACCCCAATCCGCATGGCGATGGTAGTAGATTACAGCAAAAATATCTGCACCTATGAGTATGGGTAGAAGTATACCTGTAGACGCTTTTGCTTCATAGGCAAGCGCAAGCAGCGCCACGGCTAACATGGCTATACCTTTGATGCCCGATTTGGACAAGCCAATGATTAGCCCTGCTATACCGCTAAGCGCTATGATCTGCCAACTGCTAATTGAATGCTCCGATATTAGTGAGTTGCAATGATAGTAAAAAATGAACATCACTGGGAGGATGACATGACTGCGCGAGCTCCCAAAAGAATAAAATTATCCAATATGAGCAGCCCAATGCTGCGTTGAGCTTGAATCCTGAATCAGCAAGTTGGATCAAACTTGTACGTTAGGATGTCTGTCTGCAAGTCCGGATAAATATTAATATTTACTTGAGTAAAGTAATTATAAATACTTGCATATCAGTAATTTATAATTTTATTCTTTGCTTATTTTGCGCTGAGCGCTTTATCGCCTCAACAATATGAATATCTTTCAGCCCCTCTTCTCCCGGCACCAAAACATCAGTATTATTAATAATGGCGAGGGCATCATTGTCCATCTGTTTCGCCTGCTGATTCGGTATGGCCTGATCAAGTAGTTTGCCATCGCTGGTTGTCCCTCGGATGCCGGAATAGGACTGGAACGGGCTTAGTTCGTACCATCCGTTTTCACAATTGACCCGTAGCTCATTCCAATTATGACCAAAGCTGGTGGCCCCTTCTCCAATTACACCACCTGGAAATTCCAGTGTGAAATAGGTTGTTTCATCCACTTCAGTAAAAATATCAGGTCGGGTAGTTTCATGCCGTGCCTTTACCACAGCTAAGGGTTCCATCCCACCGGCATATCGTAAGGCATTGATAGGGTATACGCCCATATCATATATAGCACCACCTCCCATCTCCTTCTTTAGTTTCCAGTGGTTCGTCCTGCCATCATAATATCCGGCGTTAGCATCAAATGTTTTGATATTTCCATAGGGTTTGGAATTTGACCATTTTATAATGGTTTGTGTATTGGGTTCATGTTGCATGCGATAACCGATGCTCAACTTTACTCTGTTATCTTCACAGGCATTTATAATATCTTGGCATTCCTTTGTGGTTCTGGCCATTGGTTTTTCACACCATACGTGCTTCCCGGTTTCAGCGGCTTTAATAGAGTATTCTGCATGTAAGCCGGTAGGGAGTACGATGTAAATCACGTCTATATCAGGGTTATTAGCTATTCCCGACATATTCTGATAATTATAAACATTAGAGTCATCTATGCCGTATCTACGCTGCCAGACAGGTATCTTTTCAGGGCTTCCGGTTACAATTCCTGTTAATTTACAGTGTTTGGTTCTTTGTAATGCCGGTGCCAATAAATCACGACTGTAATACCCCAAACCCACAAGTGCCACGCCAAGCGCCTTCTTCTTTTGAGGAACAATAATGTTGGACCATACCGCCGTTGAATTTAAAGCCGACACAGCACCGCCAGCCACCGCAGCTGATACTTTTAGAAATTTTCTGCGTGATTTAATCATTATGTTATTCGGTCAAAATCCATTGATTATACCCCCCCTTTAGGTCATATACTTTGCTAAAACCCATCTTCTGTAGCTTTTTGGCAGCTTTTGAGCTTCTACCTCCTTTTGAACAGTACAATGCAACAGGTATCTCACGATCAAAATAGCTCATACGCTTTTCAAAGTCGTTTTGCTGATAATCAATGTTCACCGCTCCGGGGATAAAACCGGCCTCATATTCTTGAGCCGTTCTTACATCTACAAGTAATATATCCGCTGTAATGACTTTGCTAAATTCTGCTTTCTCTAATGCGGCTATTTCTCCCTGGGCTTTTTCCTCTTTTCCGGAGCAAGCGGCAATCACCAGCACAACTAGTATACCATAAACTCTTTTCATATTGATCTGTTCCATTTTTCTAAAAAGGTAATAGCATAAATATACCAAATGGATCGTTTTATACAGAAAGCTACAGTTCATGGCAGAAATATTCCTGCATTTTCACAATCAGAATCCCTTCTCTGTTTATTTTACATTAAATATAGCCAATGGCATTTGATTGAGTTAGCGAAATTACTTTCCGGCAGCCGGGTACATTAGGTATTTATGCCTAACTAAATTTTCAAACATATACCGAAAACGTTCCGGTGGTCATATATTCTTACCCGCATTTAAGTCCTGAAATATAGCCATATGACCCTATTACTGCTCTCAATTTATCCGTTGTAAATTAGTTTTACACTTCCGGAGACCTAAAGAAAAAGGCTGAACTTAGAATAGCCAATTTCAAATTGACTTCCAGTTCAGCCTTCAAATAAACAGGTACTGTATTCCTAACTTTTAGATTTAATTACAGCCGCTTCTACTTTCGCCTGCAACTCTCCCAGGTCGGCCGCATTATCCTTTTCCTTAACCAATTTCATACTTTTGACATAATGACTGACCGCTTCGCTGTATAATTTACTTACCATGTAATAGTCGCCGGCTACTTCATGTCCTAAAGCACTTTCATTTATACTTAATGACTTTTCAAACCATCCCTTGGCTTCCGTTAGATTTACTTCTTTGTTAATACACATTCCGGCAGCCTTAGCAAAGGATTGCCAGTCATCGGGTGAGCAACTGGAAGCTAACTCCCTGGCTTTCTCTGTCGTTTTGTCGACCTTGTCCGTAGCCGACGCTGTGAACGGAACCAATAGCATTAGGCACAGTGCATAAGTCGCACCTACTTTCATTAAATTTTTCATGTTGTGTGTTGTTATTGTTTGACATAAAATTCAATGTAACACATAACTAACTTAGTGCCAAAAGTTTAAAGGTGTAAGTATTTGATTTACAAATACTTATAATTCAATAAACGTTACGTTAAAGAAATTTGGGTGAGGTTAAAATGAACGGTAAGTGTTCATTATCGAGCAGATAACTTTTTTGACTGGAATCCGTATTGAACCCTTATCTACACGGGATAATCGAGATTTAAGAATCCTTATATGGTATTACTTGCGGCCGGTTAATAACTGGATCACAAAACCAAGAACCACTACCAGTATACATCCAAAGGCATTATACCATAGAAAACCCATGGTGAAAACTCCGGCCTCTCCAATAGTGTTAAGATAGTGAATACCTATAATCACGAGTTGACTTATTACCGCACTAACAAAAACCGCGTTGCTCTTGACGTACCTGAAGAAAAAAGCCACCATAAATATACCCAGAACAACAGGATAAAACAGCGACCCTATCAGGTTAACTGCCTGGATTAAATTCTCAAACAAAGAAAGTGTGGAAGCGAAAATAATCGCTAATATGCCCCACGCCAGGGTAAAAAGCTTCGATGACCGCAAATAGTGGTTGTCGTCACCGGTTTGGTTTATTCTTCTTTTATAAAAATCGATAGTTGTAGTTGAACCCAAAGCATTGAGTTCAGAAGAAGTAGAGGACATGGCTGCTGAAAATATAACTGCGAATAAGAGGCCCACGATACCCACAGGCAGTGTGCTCATCACAAAATTCATAAAGATATAATCCTTGTCATTTGTTTCAGCACCCGGCACAGCCGAAGCTATTAATTGTTTAGCTTCAGATCGCAAATGATCTGAAGCAGCTTGTTTTTCAAGCAGCATCGTTTTGGTCTGGCTGATACGTTCATCATTTTCTGATTCCACAGCTGCTACCAGATCGTTAACAACGGTCTTCTTCTCCTCAAAAGCATCGTTATATTGCTGCTCCAGATCCTTGAAATCATCTGCTTGATCGGTAAGTAGTACCTGATTTTTAACGGTTTCATTAAAAAAAACTGGGGGTGCATTAAACTGGTAAAAGACGAATACCATAGCCCCAATGAACAAAATAATAAACTGCATGGGCACTTTAAGTAATCCGTTCATTACCAGGCCTAATCTGCTTTCTTTCAAAGATTTACCACTCAGGTAACGTTGTACTTGTGATTGATCCGTACCAAAATACGACAGAAAGAGAAATACTGCGCCTGTCATACCCGACCAAAAGTTATAGCGATCATTTAGGTCAAATTCAAAGTTGACAACATTGAGCTTTCCCATTTTACCGGCCACATGCAGGGCATCAGCAAGCCCAACACCTTCAGGCAAGGATAGAATTACGAGAATACCGGCAATAACCATTCCTCCCATCATAATGGTCATTTGCTGCTTCTGTGTCTGTGTTACGGCCTTCGTACCGCCGGAAACGGTATAAACAATGACCAGGACGCCGATGATAATATTAGTTTCAAAGAGTTTTAACCCTAGCAATGAACTAAGAATTATGGATGGCGCATAAATGGTAATACCTGCGGCTAACCCTCTTTGTATTAAAAAGATAAAAGCCGCTAACATTCGTGTTTTCAGATCAAACCTGGACTCCAAATATTCATAGGCAGTGTATACCTTCAATTTATAGTATATGGGTAAAAAGAATACCGAAATAATGATCATGGCCACCGGCAATCCAAAGTAGAACTGGATAAAGCGCATACCGTCAGTATAAGCCTGTCCCGGCGTTGATAAAAAAGTAATGGCACTGGCCTGCGTGGCCATAATGGAAAGGCCTATTGCCCACCATTTTACGTCATCGGAGCCACGTAAATAGCTGTCCATCGTATTCGCCCCGCGTGTTTTCCATACACCATAGGCTACTATACCTATAAGAGTGCCAAACAGTACTACCCAGTCAATATTACTCATGAATAATGTCTGGTAAAGAGGTAGAACAGCAGGATAAGTATCAGCAGGTTACCGATCAATAAGAAATAAACATTTCTCCATGAGCCGAGAAATGGCGGCTTTTCATTTTCCTTCAACTTAGTCCTGGTTATGTCCGTATTTCACAGCTTCGGGCATCTTATTGCCTAGGGAAACCATGTTTACAAATAGTCGAAATGCTCCAGGCACACCAGCGGGGAGTTCGCGAAACATGGAATAGCCGTTGTAGATGTAATAGCCCTTACCATATCGGGCCACAAGTAAACCTCCATTCCGGTCGTCTTCACCCTCATCATGGCTGGACAGAAGCGCTTCATATTTTTCATCCCATTCTCCCGGAAAATACAGACCACGTTCCTGTACCCAGCCCTCAAAGTCCTTCTCCGTGATTTTATTTGGCACGTTAAGAAGTTCGTGCTCTGGTTTTAGAATTTTCACTTGTGCATCTTCCTCTGCCACTCTGGCCCTTGACAACTTAATGGGGTAGGGCGAAAACTCATCAGTCTTCAGCCTGAAACTTGTATTATACTGAGTCACCATGGTTCCTCCGTTTTTGACGTAATCCAAAAGATGAGGCATGTAAAAGCCTATACGATCATTAGTATTCAGCGCTCGAACACCTAAAACTACGGCATCCAGTTGGGCCAGATTTTCGGGAGTCACTTCGTCTTCTTTCATTTCCCAGACTTCGTAGCCGATCTCGCGGAGCGCCGCGGGGATGGCATCTCCCGCCCCTTGAATATAACCTACCAGGTCTCCCCTACGCTCAATATTGATCTTTACCACTTTTGCCATAGCCTTTGGAAGCATCAACTGAGTAGGTATATGATCATATTCAATACTTTGAATGCTGTAATCGTATGTCTGATCTTCCAGGGTAACATAGGCTTTAAGCTCCCCTGAATTTTGATACTTTGGCGGTAGTACTTTGAAGGTAAAACTGGCTTCCTCACCCTTTCTTGCTAAAGCTACCTCATGCGAGGCCGGAGCGGCCTGCCAGCCCTCCGGTAATTCTAAACTAACCGTACCAGTAATATTGCTTTTTCCTGATTTCACTACCACCTCAATGTCCTTGGCTTCTTCATTGGCAAAGATGTAAACGCCCTCTGAAATATTGACAAAAGTCGGAGGCGTTACGGTAAAGGGTCTATACAGCTCTCCGGCAACCGGATCGTTCCATTTATATATGACCGGAATCTCGTATTTAATCTCTCTCCCGTAAATATCCAGTATGAATGTGGTCATGAGAGCCGGACCGTTTTCAGGGGTGCCGCGTAGCAACCTTTTATCTACTTTGTACATACCCAAAGTACCTTGCTCCTTCAGCCAATACGGTTGTGAATAATCATAGCCGGCCGGAATTTCGATTTTCTTCTTGAATTCCAGTCGTACGTTATTTGCCAGGTTTAAATCCAAAATAGAATCTCCCAGGCTGGCGTATTGGATCGACTTAAATCTGACGCCGTTACTTGAACGATTTATGGCCTCAATATTTAGTTCTACAAAATCACCAGGGGCTACACTGTAATCATCGGCACGGACTTCCAGGTACAAGCCCAGTACGTCTTTAATGATTTCTTCCGTTTCAGCAATCTTTATTTTCTTCCAATGTTCATCGTCTAAGGCTGAGATCTGGTCATGTATGGTTAATAAAAGCGGAAGCACCGCACCCGGGTTCGATGAATTATATTGATCAATAACGGATGTTACAGCCTTTTCTATCTCTTTGCCACCTTTTACCCGGCCCCAGGACGTATCTACACCTTCAAATAGGTCTACATCAGCCTGTTCACCTGCTCTGAACTCCAGAAACTCTTTCATTTCACCACGCCTTCCGGTAGACCCAAACCCCTGACTCTTATGTTGGCTCCGGCTTCTGGCGGCTATTTCCGAGTAACTCTCACCCAAAAGCGGGTTATAGGCACCTATATCAATAGTAAGAACACCGGGTTCGTCGCCGGTCATATTAGGATTCCACCATCGGCCGGTATTCGTATACAGCCGCTTTGGTTTCCAGGTATCTACAAACTTTAACTGATCTGAATACTTTGATTTATCACCGGACAGCTCAAGCGCTTCTTCGGCAAAAATAGCAGAAGTGGTATGATGGCCGTGCCCGGCACGACGATCAGGAGGAAAACGTGTAATTATAACATCAGGCTTAAAGTTTCTGTATACCCATACTACATCGGAGAGTACTTCATCTCTATCCCAAATCTTTTGGGTCTCTTCCGTCGACTTAGAATACCCAAAATCATTTGCCCGGCTGAAAAACTGTTGGCCACCATCAATACGTCTTGCCGCTAACAACTCCTGGGTTCTTATTACTCCCAGACCTTCTCTAATCTCAGGGCCAACCAGGTTCTGCCCACCATCGCCACGGGTCAATGACAGGTAAGCCGTTCGGGCCAACCTTTCGTTTGCCAGGTAAGCAATTAGTCGGGTATTTTCATCGTCAGGATGTGCCGCTACATAAAGCGCTGTACCTAAAAAGTTGAGCTTTTTAAGTTTAAGTAAAATTTCAGCCGCGTTAGGTTTATCTGGTTTTTGAGCTTTCGAAGAATAAGTAACAGTGCAAGAAAGGATCACCAAAAGTGACCAAAATGTTTTTTTCATGAAGCATTAGGTTTGATAAGGCTTACGTCTGCAAATATTAAAGGTTTGATGTAGATAACCAGATTATAGCTATGAATTTACAGGAGTGGTCATATTATCGGCATTAGGTAGCTCCACTTACGACAACCGTTATATCAAAAGATTAGACGATTCTGTTATGAATATTTATCGGTCTTGGTATGTACTAGATATTTGAAGGATATCGGAACCTATGGTACAGCTGCAAAGTCATGTATTACGTTTTAAATTCAGTTAAAACTTTACTCATATGTGCCTTGTGCCGTATAGCGCTCTCAATTCCCAACCCGGATTGTTTGGTGAATACCGGCATACTATTATGATAGCGCTTCAATTTAGCAAAACCCGGAGACGGCTTACTTTATAAATCAGAACCCATGCGAAAACCGGTTTACCCATATACAGGGTGTCATTAGAGCGGCCTGATACTTAATTGACTGATGTCATTTGATTTTTTGATGTCAGTCATATTTCCAGGCATTTTCGAGGTCTAAATTCAAATAACAGAATGTACAAACCAAATTTTGAAGCCATGACACATAAAATTTTAGTACCTATAGATTTTTCAGAATGTTCTGTAAATGCAACAAAATATGCTGCTAGCCTCGCCAAAAAGATGAATAGCCATCTTGTTTTTCTTCACACACTTAATGTGCCTGTTACGCATGGAGAAGTAGGTGCGAACGTCATTCTCGGTGAGCTTACCAGTGGTATTGAGGAAGATGTGCATGAAAATTTCGAAAAACTACTAATTCAGATACCACAGTTAAAAGAAGTGCCAAATTCACGTATTGTAAGGCACAGTTTTGTTACTGATGCTATATACCGTGAAACGGAGAATGAAAAAATTGATATGGTGGTAATGGGTACCAAAGGTGCGCATGGTCTTGAGGAAATGATAATGGGAAGTAATACTTATTCCGTAATCAAAGACATTAACATTCCTGTGCTGGCGATACCTGAAAATGCCAAATTTAAGAGCGTTCAAGGAATAGTATTTGCCAGTGATTACAAAACCACTAATACAGAACGCCTGCAAACCTTGCTTACTTTCGCCAAAACCTTCGGCTCCGAGATTCATGTGCTGCACATATCCAGTGTTAAAAACATAACGCACGATGAACTTGAGGAAGCTAAGAAATTTCAGCGCTTCTTTAAAAATGTCCGGCATCATTTTCATTTCATCCAAAATGAGAACCTGGAAGCCAGCATTGAGGAGTATGTAAAAAAACACAAAATCAATATGGTGTCATTGATGCCAAGGAAGCATTCCTTGTTTGAACAGATCTTTAGCAAAACGTACAGCAGAAAGATAATTCTTCATACTGAGGTGCCTCTACTGGCCTTACCTTCATAATTAAAAAAGGGGGCCTCTCAAAAGGTAGCAAACCAATGTTTCACGTCATTCTCACGGAGGAAGAATCTCACTCAGCTTTTCAAACTATCGTTTAAGCTTAGTAAGATCTTTCGCCAACTCAATATGACCTAACTTTTGTGACAGCCTCCTTTTTAAGCGAATTTTTCGTGCCAAAAGTGGATACGTAGGTACAAGTTCTACGTATTTATGAAAGACGAGGATCAGAGTCCGTTGTATAGGGTAAAAAACAAAAAGCCAGCTCAAGAAGATTTTGGAGTACTCTTACAGTGTTGATCTAGTGTTGATCCTACAATTTTGGAAAAAGAATAAAATTAACCTCATAGCGCCATCAGGGGATCAATCCACTAGTTTGTGCGATATATGGAGAGTAAGCAAAAAAATCATGCTCTCAATGATTAGAGGAGCTTTTATTGAAAGAGGTGTCCTTATTTCACGGTGAGGTGGCGCTATAGTTCTGTTTAAATTCCGCCGACAATCAACTGATCCTAATGTTAGGATCAACCACTTCCAGATCATGCGAGTTAAGCATATACTTCGGGATCGACTCCTTGATATGACCAACCAGCTTGCTTATCATTAGCTCCTTGTTGGTTTTGGTGCGCTTGATCAATCCCACTTCCCGAGCCTTTGATCCCTTGTCAGATATCTCACTGATATTTTCCTCCTGGTCTGCTGTTAGCATCAAGGTAGTTAGCTCCGGAAGAATAGTCATGCCCCCTTTGCTGTCTACAATCCTTATAAGTGCATCAATAGAATTACTGCGGTAAATGAAGTCTTTGTTTTCTCGAATCTTGGAGACGTCACAAAAATTATTCATCTGGTCGCGAAAACAATTTCCCTCATCTAGCAGCCACAGCTTCCGGTAGTCTATGGTTGCTAATGTCCTTTGCATTTTAGGCACCTTATTCGAGGCGTAAAGAAAGAACTTCTCATAAAATAGTACTTCCGTGTCTATACCGCCGGCGCTGAAAGGTGTAGACAAAATACCAACATCCAATTGACCGTTACGCACTCCTTTTATTACCTTTTCAGTGATCATTTCGTTGATATCAAGGGCTATTTCACCATAGCTATCTTGAAACGAATACGCAAACAACGGCACAAGAAACGGGGCTAGCGTTGGGATGATCCCAATCTTTAATTGGCCTTTGAGAGGTTCTGAAATATTCCGGGCAAAGTCTACCAAATCGTTGGCTTCGTGAATGATGGTGTTCGCCTTATCCAGAAATGCTCTACCTTCCTCCGTAGGACGAATAGGGTTTTTCGAACGATCAAAAAGTATTAGGTTAAGCTCTTTTTCAAGCTTTCCCATTTGCAAGCTTAGAGCCGGTTGACTAATTTTTAAGTGCGCGGCAGCCTCGCGAAAGCTGGCATGCTTTTGTAAGGCCAATGCATATTGAAGTTGTTGCAGAGTCATAATTATTACTTATTCCAAGATAAGATATATAATTATTACTTATGTTATTATTGTATTATATTTCAGAAAGCAAAAAGGATATGACACTTCAAGAAGCCATTAGCCATGAGAATGAAGAAGCCATGAAAACAATACTTGCGAGAGATCCGTCATTGGTAAATAAACCGGATTTTCGCGGATTTACTCCACTGGTACTCGCCACCTATCTGCAAAAGGAAAAAGCAACAAGGATATTATTACAGCATGAGGCTGATGTAAACCAGCAAGACGCCAAAGGAAATACGGCGCTCATGGGTGTATGTTATAAAGGTTTAGAGAATTTAGGGCAACTACTTATTGACTCCGGAGCCGATGTGAATTTAAAGAATAATAGCGGAGACACGGCCCTTGATTTTGCCCAAAAATTTGGAAAGCTAAATATGGTAACACTCTTAACTAAAAATGGTGCCCTACTAAACAAGGATTAAACGATGAATATGGTCAGTGTTCAGGGAACGGGCGCCAGAAGCTTCTTTATGGAAGGGGATCAATTGCTAATGTTCCATAGCATGCTACACTCCGTGCTTGATCACCAATATTTGCTTATCAGTTCGAAATTTAAAACTGATTTGCTTTATACTTCGCCGGATAACCTCAATAATTTCTTCATACAGAAATTCCTTCTAACTATTTCTCACAATCCTGATGAGACCTTAATAAACAGGTTTTATTGCTCAGCAACTCCGAAAGATACACTTGAGGCTTACTTTATACGACTATATCAATTTCAAAAGCGTAAAGACTGGTTTCAGCTCTATTCTGGCAGTATCAAAAAAGAGTTCGAGAATAATGGTAATAACGCAATCGTGAAACACTTGAGAGGTTGTTGCGAAAAAATCAACCTCAATGCCTTCGATAATTTTAACCAGGTAAAACAAACTCCCGCTCAGCATACTATAGCCACCCGGCAGGAAGCCTATTTCCGGTTGATGGCACACATAGAAGAATTGAATTATAATTAATCCCGCACTGACCGGGTACGGAACATACGTTCTGAAATCAGTGAAATTAGGGCTCAATCTTTCAACAAATACACACTTGCTCCCGGAATTGCCTACTATTTTCATTGATATATAACATACAAACGGAATTCTTAATAAATGTTAATATAATCGGTTTTTACAGTCAGTATTTTTAAAGAAAACCGATAAAGTACTTTTTCTATGATTATGCTAGACGACAGAAATACTGTCATTGCGGCTATCCTCACTTTAGTGATAGGGAGGCTTCTGACCCGTAAAGTCAAATTCCTTAATCACTACAATATACCAGATGCTGTCAGCGGAGGATTGATCGTATCCTTTTTATTTGCACTGCTGTATTTTTTTTGGAACATAACTGTCGAATTTGACCTCGACTTTAGAGATAAGCTCTTGGTCATGTTTTTTACTACTATTGGTCTCTCATCAGATTTTAGTTCACTAAAGCAGGGCGGTAAACCTTTGGTCATACTTTTAGTGGCCGCCGTTGGATTTTTGTTTATTCAGAACATTGTAGGAGTAAGTGTATTATCTCTTTTCGGATTCGACCCAAAAATGGGGGTTATCGGCGGCTCTATCTCATTAAGTGGCGGGCATGGTACCGCCATTGCCTGGGGAACTAATTTCAAGAATTTGTACGGTATGGATGAGGCGCTACCCATAGGTCTTGCATGTGCCACGTTCGGGCTAACATTCGGCGGAATTGTTGGGGGTCCGGTAGCGAGCTTCTTACAGAAAAAATACAATCTAAAATCCGCAGAGAAAGGTGACATCACGGTAGGCGTTAAAAACGAGGAGAAGGAAAACATTACGGCGGATTCAGTTTTTGCTTTGGCGTTCATCATGTCAATAGCCATTGGTATGGGCATTCAGTTATATAACTACTTAAGCAGTATTGGTGTAAACCTACCACTTTTTGTTTGCTCGCTATTTTCAGGAATTCTATTGACGAATACACTTCCGATACTTTTAAAAAAGTATAAAGAGCAAATACCTCCGCCTAGAAAACCTGTCCTTGGTTTAGTTTCAGATATCACGTTAGGCCTTTTTCTTTCCATGTCTCTGATGAGCCTAAAGCTGTACAGCTTGGTAGAATTAGCCGGGCCTATCCTGGTCTTGATGTTGGCTCAGGTATTAGCCGTATTTTTTTACGCCACACTGGTTGTTTTCAGAATTATGGGTAAAGGGTATGATGCCATGGTGATGGCCGCTGGTTTTGTAGGTCTATCTCTGGGAGCAACGCCAACAGCAATTGTCAATATGTCTGCTATTACCAAAAAATTTGGTCCCTCGCCACGTTCTTTTTTAGTGGTACCGTTGGTTGGAGCATTCTTTATCGATATTTCCAATGCTGCTATCATCCAAATTTTTCTATCAATTTTTGGCTAGCTCTACCCGTGAAATTTCGAACTTAAACATATTCATATTAGCTTAAAATAATTGAAACTATGAAAAACTTAACAATGGTGCGTAACACACTAACCTTCGTGGCTTTTCTGTGTTTGACTGCTTGTAGTTCTACCAGAATAGTGAGTTCCTGGAAAGAACCTAATATGGAAGTAGACCCGGATACCTTTAATAAGGTGTTAGTGGTGGTTTTAGGACCTTCGGAATCCAGTAGAAGAATAGCCGAAGATAAAATATCGTCAAGAAACGAAATTCTATATCCTTCGTATAATTATTTTCAACATAAGGACGTAGCGAAAAACCTCGATTCAGCTAAGCAAGTTGTGCGAAATCAAAATTTTGACGGTGTATTGTTCCTACGATTAGAAGCGGTTGAAAAGGATGTGAATTATGTACCGGGTAATACTAATTATTATCGTACTTACTGGCCACACCACGCTACTTACTGGGGGAGATATTACGAACCGGGATATTACAAAACGGACACCAACTATATCATTGAAACCAGCGCTTTTTCGGTAGAGAAAGATAAGCTCTTGTGGACCGCCATATCGGAGACCGTGAACCCTTCTGATATTGAAAAATCAGTAGATGATATTATGAAACAAGTGTATAAACGCATGATCGAAGATGGATTTATCTCTGAATAAAAAAGTACATCCCAGACCAGGTAATCTTATTACTTCGTCTTAACGTATGTACTGTAACCTTATTAGGAAACACCTACAAGGCCTGATAACATTTGTAGCAATTACCACCTTTCTTACCTATGATTTAACGGCTCAATCACAAAGTGATTCATCCAGGGTGATCAATGCATTTAACGAAGTGGATTTGACAATTTATGGGAGAATTGAAATAGGTGCGGGTTTTGATGGTACCGGCGACTTAGGTGTTGCCAATAATGTTTCTCGTGCCGGATTTAGATTGAGCAAATCTCTCCTGGAGGATGATCTGCATAAGTTAAAAATAATTTCAAAAGTTGAATTTGGATTAGATTTAGTAAGCCGTGATGAAACGATTACTTTCACCCCTGACCCGGGAGCACAGGTATCGCAGGCAGGAGACGCCGTATTCATTAGGATGGGATATGTGGGAGTAATTTATGATGGTGTTTCCCTTATCATTGGTAAAGATAATTCTGTTTACTACGAACTTGGCGCCAGTGAAGTTGACCGTTTTTTAGCGTTTGGCGGAACAGCGATTGGTGTTTGGAATGCCGGAACTGATGGTGGGGTTTCAGGAACAGGACGAGCAAATCAATTGATTAAGCTCACTTATTCGTCTGGCAATCTGAAATTGGGAGCGCAGCTACAAGCCAGGGATATAGCTGGCGACAATAATAAAACGGTTGATACTTACGGTTTAGGTATCAATTATTCCAAACAAGGTTTTGCCATAGGCATGGGTTACAACAAGGTACTGGACGGCGTAAAAAACCCACAACCAAATCAAGCAAATGAAAACGATGAAGCAATTATTTTTGCATCTTCTTATGAGTTCAAAAGATACGAGATTGCTTTCTCGTATCTCAATTTCACCAAACATGAAGAAGTAGAAGTAGACGGAGAAGCCGTTTTTTATAATGGCGAAGGATTTGAACTTTATATTAAATACAAATTAACTCCATCGAGAAGATGGCATATTGCAACCGGTTTCAACTATTTGCTTCCGGAATCGGGTCAAAATCTTAATGATTTCGATTCAAAATTTGGATTGGCAGAACTCGCGTACAATTTCTCTGAGAGAAGTCATTTGTTTATCTCCGGAAAACTTGATTTCAGTGAAAATATCGATGGCTCCGATCAGCCTAACCTCTATGGATTAGGTATTAAGTTAGCTTTTTGAAAAGATATAAGTGGCTTCTCTGACTGAATATAATACAAGCCCTTTCCCCACCGGTTTGAGAGAACCGGGTACAACAAGAAGTAGCCAAGAATATGGTAATATGCTAACTCATTTTCAGGTTAGTCAACTCTTGTTGGATCAACCTGGAGAGAATATGAAAATCGGTTTTATCCAGCTTTTCGTCAGTCATTTGGATCAGCACTTTGTGAAATAGCGCATCATATTGCTCCTCCGACTTAGTGCGATCTTCAAAATGATTTTCTTTAATAGTAAGAAATTCAATAAAATATGTATCCACTTGATCCTTCTTTCGCCGAGCTATTTTGCTTTGTATAGCCTGGGCCGCCCCATAAAAAATAGCGAGTACAGAAATGAACAGGGCCAGGGCATCTGAGTATTTCTCCAGAAAAGTGGGTTCATCACGCCTTAGGTAAGCGTCTGTACCTTCATGCAAAGGATATAATAACTCTTCGGCATTAAAGTGTTCGTCAATGGAGTTATACATCCGGTCATAACCTAACATGCGCAACTTATTATGATAAAGGTACTGTGCCAGGTCGTGGACGGTATTCTCACCTAGTCGTGAAGAGCCTACAAGTAAAGTTTCCGTAGCTACGGTTCTTAAGAGGTGTTCGTTGTCAATTCCCGGTATTCCGGGAAGCACAAATTCTTCAAGGGCAGGGTTGTTTAAAAGCAGAAATTGTATCCAATCTTCGTTAAGACTAATGCTTTCCCATCCGTTTGCGAAAAGATCCCTGGCTCTTTGACCGTAATATGTTCCCCAAAAATGGTAGAGGTCGCCCGGGCCGCTGTCCGAGTAATTCACTGAGTCTAGAGCAGCTTCGTTAAGCATCTGCATCAGGTTACGATGGGTCTCCCCTTCCAGCACTTCGAGTTTTACGGTCTTGTTCGTAAAAATATTCCTGACAGGACCTTCAGTCTCCCCATTTTTCGTAAACAAAAACAGTAGACGTCTGAAAAGTGGAGCAATGGTGCGCAATTTAGCACCGTGATCATGTAATGTTTGTGGAATAAACAGGCTATGGTTCAGGATAAAGGTTAAATCCGCCTTTCCTTCGGCTACAAGCCTGTTGGCTTCAATAGCAGTTTCTACTTTGCGTATTTCAATGGAATACCCGCCTTCCTCCAGGAAGCTCTTCAGATGGCCGGCAGCATAATTATAACTGACGTCTTTCTGAGGTATCGCCAGCACAAATGATTTTTTAGGGGAGATAAAGTCACACCCCGTAAATATTAGGAGTAAGACTAAACAAACCAGTAACGTTGATTTCCTAAAAAATATATGACTTAGCCGATATCTCATAGTTCAGATTTCCTTTCTACAGTTTGGCTTATTTTAACTCAGCCAACGTAGATCGCAATTCAATGAATTTCAATTATGAAAGATATAAATTTAAATTTTATAGAGTATTTCACAGTACACGACAAAAGTTAAAACACTACTTATTGGGAAGATCCATCGGATGAATCTTCAATTTAATGCGCGGCAATCTGGCTTTTTTACTCTTTTACTCATGTTTTTATTCATCCGATGGTTTGATTCTGGTTTTTGTCGTGTACTGTGAGAGTATTTTAGGTGCGTTTCAAATTGTCACGATGGGTTCTAACGCTTAAAGTCATATCGTATCTGCCAGTGGGCGAAGGAGATATCTTTGCCCCTCATAACCAGTGAGCAGATTAAACTACTACCGGCTACAAGCCGGTAGATTTGTTTCCGACTATAAGTCGGCTTAAGGGTGGCTTATTTCAAAATCACCGTCTTCATTTTCTAAATCTTGATT
>JBCDHA010000017.1:0-17284 GCA_038750705.1 Bacteroidota bacterium | reverse complement strand
TGTTTTTTCTGTAAACACACTTTTCCCATCCAGGTTTTCCAGATAGCTGCCAAACGCTGAATTACCGGTGAAATCAATAATTTTCACTTCCTCATGTTCTACCAGTTCTTTGGTAATTGGCGAATCGTGTGTATCCACACCGAGTTGACAGATGTTAGGACTGTAACCGTTTTCAGCTAATACTTTCTGAATTTCTGCCACAAAAATAGCCATGGGTAAAATGGCTCCGGGGTGAGGCTTTACAATAACAGGATTCCCTGTTATCAAATTAGCGTAAAGCCCGGGAACAGAATTCCATGTAGGAAAAGTAGAACAGCCTATGACTACAGCAGGCCCTTTTGGCATGGCACGCCACTCCTTGTCCAGCACAATATTGTACTTTCCCATGGGTTTGTCCCAGCGTGCGGACTCCGGAAACTTAGTAAGCTCTTCGTAACCTGCGGCTACAGCTTCAAGGGCTCTGTCTGCTGCGTGTGGGCCGGAAGCCTGAAACGCCATCATATACCCTTGCCCGGTGGTGTGCATGGTAGCATAGGCTACTTCGAAAAATCGCGCTTTGATTCTGTCAAGGGATTCTAAGAGAACTCCGGCCCTGTCAGTAACAGTGACTTTCCGCCACTCATGAAAGGAGTTGACGGAGTTGGTAACCAGCGTACTTACATCATACGCCGGATAAGTAATACCTAACTGCTCTTGGGTATACGGAGATTCTTCGGATCCCACCCAGTTATTTCCAGCATCCTGCCGAAGCTCTTCAAACTTTTTCCCAAGTGAATTCTGAAATACATTACGGCCATCGGCGTCGGCTGTTTCTCCATATATCTTGGGTGATGGGTGCTCAGGATAAGCGGCAAAGAACGTACGTTCATGAAGAGCATTAACTGCTTTATTTAATAATTCTTTATGTTTTTCGAAAAGGGTCATAATCGTCATTTTTGATCAAAACAATCGTTTGAAGACGAAGATAAGCTTTCTTAGAAAAAGAAAAATGCCTTTAAAAAAGATGATTATTGATCCTGGCTGCCAAATACTTTTTTTAGTAAATCTGTTGTGCGGGCAAGGGGGTCTTCCCTAATTTTCTTTTCTTCTTTGGCAATGAGCGTGAAAAGACCGTCTATGGCTTTGTCAGTAGCATAATCGTTCAAATCCGGATTCACTTTTTCTATGAACGGTATTTTGTTGTATGTACCAACTATATCAGAATAGTATTTGGTGGCGCTGGTCTTATCCAAAGCGGAAGCCACTACCGGCTCGAATTTTATCTTTAGCTGTTCGGTAGTTGTGCGCTTAAGATAATTTGTTGCCGCATCATCCTCACCTTTTAATATAGCCCAGGCATCTTCGATGGTCATAGACCGAATTGCGGCTACGAAAATAGGCTTTGCCTCTTTGGCAGCTTCCTCGGCTCCGCGATTAAGTGTCATAATAAATTTGTCAACTTCATTGTCAAGTCCTATTTGCCTCAGCTTATTTTCTACCTTTTGAACATCAGGAGGAAACGGAATTTTTATTTGAGGGTTTTTAAAATAACCGTCAAGCTGAGATGCCTGGGCAGAACCATTTGTTATACCATTAATCAATGCTTCTTTTAAGCCTGAAGCGACTTGTTCGGCAGTTAATTCATCTCCTCCCAAAAAGTCATTTATTGTACCTAAACTTTGATTTAACTGAGTAGTTGTACATGCATTAATAAAGAAGAATAATGACACATACACTAAAGCATTTTTCATATTCGAGTATTTTCCCCAAAGTAACGAAACACAACATTGAAACCTTCTACAGTTTAATGGTAAATCCAAAATTCAGGCCAAAACCATAAGGTTTAACAATGATAGGTGTACTGAGACTTTTGGAGATATCAAATGAGTAGTTAAAGGTGGGCTGCATCATGACGCGGAACCGTTTGTTTTTGGGGTATTCTACACGGTAAAACAAATTATAGAAAACATAGAAATCAGGTTCCTCAAAGTCGCTATCAGCCTTGCTCCTGATAGATCTATGAAATTCAACACCCGAACCAATAGAAGTTTCAAACTTATCCGATGGAATGCTGTAAGTAAATCCTACTTGTGTTCCGATATTTCTAACGTGATAATCATAGCTTCTCGATTCTTCTGTGAAGTTAGGCTCCAGGATAATTTCATTACCACTTTGTTGTGTAGTCAAGCTATCCACCACGCTCACTACATAGTCTATTCTTTGTTGTCTATCAAAGTATAATAATCCGAGCAAAAGGCTGAACCGGGAGGTTACCTGATAGGTCAGACCAGATTCAAGCCTGACACCAATTCTCTCGGATGACACAGTCGGTATATTTTTTATTTTGGTAATAAGTAGATTGTCATTAGCATTGGCTTCTATTCGGCTAAAATTAAGCGTTGGCATACCTTGAAAGTATAGTGAAAGGCGTTTATCACTTAATTTTTTCTTCTTTTTTTCTTTATCCGAAGAAGTCGAAGATAAGGTTGCTAATTCTGCATGAACCGGAATGATATGAGCAATTTTTGGTAGTGAGGGCTTAAATTCAGAACGTATTGAAACCAATAGCTGCGGGTCCGGCAAGAATATGTCTTCTTTACTTTTGATATCCGGGTCTACTTCATCGGCTGCGTCGTCAATCAATTTTTCATTGAAAGCTCCTTTATTTGGTGACTTGTTTACCTTACCATGCGTTGCCGTGCGATTGCGTGATAAAAATGAGCTATCTTTTGAATGAAGATCCTTATCGTTCTTATTTTTTTCCTCACTCTTCAATACAGATGTTTCATTTACATTTGAGATGCCCTTATCAGCAGGTATATTCTTATTTGTTTGAATGTCTAAGTCACTATTTTTCTCTGAATCCGGTTTGACCATGTTATCAGAGTTTTTATTATGTTTTTCTTCTGCTAAGCTCTTTGGATTCAGATCTTCCCAATATGAAATTGTAAGTGTGCCAATTAAAAGTAAACCTAAAATGAGAACCAAAGCCAACGGTAAATAATTAACTCGTGGTTTTAAACCTTTCTCAATTTCTGCCCATGCACCTTGTGCAGGCTCTTCCTCATGGTGCATTAGGCGATTTCTCAATTTCTTTTCGATATCCTTATCAGCCATATTTTTCAAATTTTTCTATGCCTAACTCTCTTAGCTTCTTTTTTAATAAAGACTTAGCCCTGCTAAGTTGAGATTTTGATGTACTCTCAGCTATATCCAGTATTTCTCCTATTTCATTATGTTTATAACCTTCAATGACATATAAGTTAAATACCAGTCTATACCCGGCAGGTAGCTCATTCACCATTTTAATGATGGTGTCACTATTTAGCTCATCCAATACAGCTCCATCCTGCTCATCGAATAGGGTGACTCCGTCAAGACCAAAGTAATCATGATGTCGCTTGTTTTTGTGATAGTAATTGATAGCCGTGTTGATGACAGTTTTAATGACCCATCGTTCGAGATATGCGAAGTCTTTGACCTTCTTTATCTCTTGGAAAATTTTAATAAAAGACTCCTGAAAAACGTCTTCAGCCTCCTCGCGATTAGCGGTGTATCTTTTACAGATACCCATAATTCTTCCCTTAAACGAATCAAAAAGCGCTCTCTGCGCTTTTCGATCATTTCGCTTACATCGGTCGAAGACGTTATATGTTATCTGCATTTAGAACATGGTTCTGCTTGTCTTCGTCAGCGTCCTATAACGCTTACCATGGCAGGATCACATCTAGAACTATCCAGATTACAAAGTTGATAAACCAGGCTGTCGCTGACTATAACCGTGCTATCAGGATCATAAAGAATCAGGTTGTTTACAATAGTAGCACTTCCATTGACAGGGTAATCCAATAAGCTCACAGCTATATCTTCACAATAAGTATCATTCAATAGCACATCCAAACTGTAGGCCGTCATGAAGGTAGTATCTGAAAGATCATAGATATCATCTTCAGCAATCAAATAACCACATTCAAAAGACGCTATAACGTCAAAAGTAGCCGTGGCCCTGCCGCATGTACCGGACAGGCAGACTTCATAAACCAAGGAATCCATGTACGTACTATCCTTAAAGGCGGTGTATGTCATTAGATTACGGTCATCAAATGAAGCTGTTCCGAATTTAGGCTGGGTTATTATTATGGGAGACACTTCCTCGCCACAGGTATTATCGTTATACAAAACATCGAAGAATGCATTCGGAACATCTAAGTTATAATGAAAAAAATCATCATTGATCACGACCGCACATCCATTGCCACCTATATCTACAGTTACCAGGGCTGAGGTTACTGCTGAGTCCAAATCAGTGGATACGGTATAAACGAAGGTATCCAGCGTTTCATTGGAACCCGAGGCATATTCAACTCTGTTATTGACCAAACGAACGCTGCCGAACTCGGGAAACTTAACTATATCCAGAGAGATCAAAGAATCACATATTAAATCATTTTCTAAGACGTCAAGCAAGGCCACGGTATCCGCGGCAACCACATACCTGTCTTCAAGAGCTGTGAACAAGCATGAGTCAGTAGATGACGGTATAATTTCAATTCTGACACTGTCAGAAAAAAGAAAATTTTGGGCATCGCCGAATACGGAAAACCCAATGATATCGAGCCCGGAGGTTACATTACTTGATGGCTTATATTTTAATAAATCATCACCTAGGTATTCTAAAGTTCCCATCTTCGGCTCTTGTGTAATGGAGATACTTACCGGAGCGTTTATTGAGATTACTGATTTGAGATCTAAAATAGTTGAGTTCTGTGCGATAACGGTAATATCCGCAGTCTGTTCCAACGGCGTGGCTTCTGCTATGGAGTCCTCCTCAAACGTATCACAGCTGAACATTAAAATGAGGCAGGCCAGAATAATAAAGAAAACAGAAAATTGAATAGATTTTGATCTGAGTTTTGCTTGGGTACTTTTCATGCGAAGAAATTTTTGAAGGTTCAAATTGCCTAGACAGACCTTAGATCAAAACAGTTGCATCGGTCAAATATTATTTTCGTAAACATTTTTGATCCAATTTGCATTCCATTACATAAAGTCAATTCTCCTGAAAGATGCATAAGACAAAAGCTGAAATCATCACCATTGGCGATGAGATATTATACGGTCATATACTGGATACCAATTCAAAGTGGATTAGTGAGGAGCTAGATAATATTGGCATCAAAGTAATTAGAAAGACCACCATTGGTGATAAAAGGGAAGAACTTTTACAGGCATTCTCTGAAGCTGAAAGCCGTGCCGGCCTTGTTCTAATAACCGGTGGTTTAGGCCCAACGAATGATGACTTAACCAAGCCCTGTCTGGCAGAATATTTTAATTGTGAGATTAAGATGAATGTAGACGCTTTAGCGGAGGTGGCGGCTTTTTTCGAAACCAAGGGAATGGAGCTCACTGAAGCAAATAAGCGGCAAGCGGAGCTTCCCGTGTGTTCGGAATTTTTGAGCAATAAGATAGGTACAGCGCCAGGTATGTGGTTTGTGAGAAACAACAAGGTTTTTGTTTCTATGCCCGGCATTCCAAGGGAAATGCAAATGCTGATGACCGATGAAGTACTTCCTCGCGCGCAGAACTTCTTCGACACGGACATTATCTATCACAAAATTGTGAAAACCATTGGTATTGGCGAATCATGGTTAGCAGATAAAATACAAGATTGGGAAAGCAATTTGCCGGAGCACATCGCTTTGGCTTACCTGCCTAGCCTTGGGCAGGTAAAGCTGCGGTTAACAGCGGTAGGCAATGATAAAGAAATGCTTAAGGATGAAGTAGAAGAGCAAATAGATCGATTAAAACCGCTGGCTGGCAAATACATTTTTGGCTATAACGGTGATCAAATTCAGGAGGTGGTGGGTAGCCTGCTAAAAAAAAATCAACTGACCCTTGCCACTGCTGAAAGTTGCACGGGCGGATATCTGACCCATATGGTTACATCCGTACCTGGAAGTTCAGCCTATTTTCAAGGTTCTGTGATACCCTATCATAATGATCATAAAATGAATTTATTAGGTGTAAAACAAAGCACCTTGGAGGAATACGGAGCTGTGAGTGAAGAAACCGTCGTTGAGATGGCAAATGGTGTAAGAAAAAAATTCGACACCGGCGTAGGCGTAGCTACCAGTGGAATAGCAGGCCCTGATGGTGGATCTGAAGAAAAGCCTGTGGGCACGGTTTGGATTGCTATTTCCACCGATAGGGAAACCATCGCCAAGAAATTGCAGTTATGGAAAGACCGTGAAATAAATATCAAGGCAGCATCAATTGCTGTGCTGAATCTAATAAGGATTACTTTATCGAAAACGATTGAAATAAGAAACTAAAATGATAATTTTGCACCTGTTTTCACACACGAACCAATTACTATGGCAGTTGTAGAACTATTGATGCCTAAAATGGGCGAAAGCATTATGGAAGCCACCGTGCTCACATGGCTAAAAAGTGAAGGAGATAGCATCGAACAAGACGAGTCCATCCTGGAAGTAGCTACGGATAAAGTGGATACTGAGGTACCTTCAACGCACGCCGGTGTGCTCAAGGAAATTCTTGCGAAAGATGGTGATGTTATAGAAGTGGGAAAACCTATTGCTGTTATAGCCACTGAAGGTGAGGAAGATAACCCGCAAGAGACTCCAAAACCTGAGCCTAAAGAAATGGTAGCGGAAGTGTCTAGGCCTTCCAACGGGCATTCTGTTTCAAATGGAGAAACCACAAGTCACGGACTTTATAAATCAGAGAGATTTTACTCTCCTTTAGTTAAGAACATTGCCAAAAAAGAAGGTATAGCAGTTGCTGAACTTGACACAATTTCCGGAACAGGTAAAGAAGGTAGAGTAACGAAGAAAGACATATTGGCCTATTTAAGCACCCGGCAAGATACTGTGGCCACAGAACCTGAAAAGGTAGTTTCTTCCACGGAAATAGTAACCACACGCCAGCCGCAAAAGGTTAGTGTTTCAATATCTGCTGGTGACGAGATCATCGAAATGGACCGGATGCGCAAGATGATTGCTGAGCGTATGGTCGATTCAAAGCGTATTTCTCCTCACGTAACCTCTTTTGTAGAAGCTGATGTTACCAATATCGTTTCATGGAGAAATCGTAACAAAACTATCTTTAAGCAAAGAGAAGGCGGCAATCTTACCTTTACCCCTATTTTTATTGAAGCGGTAACCAAGGCCATCAAAGATTACCCGATGATCAACATCCAGGTGGATGGGGACAATATAATCAAAAAGAAAGATATCAATATCGGTATGGCTGTAGCCTTACCATCGGGTAATTTGATAGTTCCGGTGATTAAAAATGCAGATCAACTAAACCTTACCGGTCTTGCCAATAAAGTGAATGACCTGGCGGTTAGGGCCAGAGACAATAAATTGGGGCCCGATGAGCTGTCGGGTGGCACATTTACCATATCAAATGTAGGTTCTTTTGGCAATGTAATGGGCACTCCTATTATCATGCAACCTCAGGTAGGCATTCTGGCTTTAGGAGCCATTGTAAAAAAACCTGCCGTTATAGAGACTCCTAACGGAGACGCTATAGCCATTCGTCATAAAATGTTCTTATCGCATAGTTATGACCACAGGGTGGTGGATGGCTCGTTAGGGGGAATGGTAGTGCGCAGAGTAGCCGATTATCTGGAGAGGTTCGATGTTAATAGAGACATTTAATTGTCTTAACTAAGCTTTAAAAGCTTAGTTAAGACAAAACATTTAATAGTTTACCTTAAAAGTACCTTCTGTGACTGATACGGAAGTTCCTCCAAAAAAGGGCGTAGCCGTGAAGTTAAATGTTCCTTCGATCAGCTTCGAATTGGTATTGTGATTCGTAATTATTACTGTACCATCGTCAGCAAAGAAAGACTCCAAAGCACTTTTTACATAACTAGCGGAATAAGTACTACCAAGAGTTCCCAGTGTGTAAGATCCGTTATCGATATCGGCTGGCAAGGTCAAAGCTATACTTTCCCCACTATTTTTTGAAAAACTCAATACAATGCTTCCAGCAGCCACTGTACCGCCAATAACATTAGGTTGAAAAGTAACACCATCTACCATGGCTGAGAACTCATTATTACCAATAACATCTTGCTCTACAATCAAATCAAGTCGGTTGAATGCCCCTTGAGTTAAGTTAATTAAGCTGTCACCAGACCCTGTATTTCGAGCCAGGTTCACTTCAAAAGTTCCTGATATAAAGTTATTAACAGTATCTAATTCCGTAACGGTAACGATCCCACCGGTCGTTTCAATATCGTAGGCGGATGTAAAGCTAACGCCACCGAAGGGCGTATATGCCATCACATTATCTGGTGCACCCGATTGAATTAAATCCTCTACTTCATAAATACCCACATCTTGACCTTTAAGCACTATAGCGATATTATCACCATTGGCATCAATTGCAGCCAAACCGATAAAGCCGTTTCTCAGTTCAGCACCAGCTTCTACCGAAGTCCAAAGCTCATTATTAATTCGAACTGACAGCTGCCCTGGAGCCGCGTCTAACCCCTCTTCGTCATCATCACCACAGCCTAGAAATAAGAACAAATAACACAGGGCCAAAAGTGATAAACTTTTTCTTTTCATTGCTTTTTTATTTTAATTCTTCTAGGTCGCGAAAATAGGTTTTTCTTGTAGCTTTCCAAACGCAGATCAATTGGTAATGATCCTAAAAATTATAGGACTCAGGGTCAATCAGCTTTATCTAAATATTCTTTAATTGATAAGACAGTGCTTTTGGAATTTCCGATAAAAATCTGGTCATCGATCAAGAAAACAGGCCGCTTGAGAAAAGTGTATTCATCAAGAATATAGTTCTTGTAATCCTTCTCACCAAGATTTTTATCTTTCAGACCAAGCTCCTTATACTTCCTGGCTACACGAGAAAAGAGTGATTCATAAGAACCGCTTAGTAGCCTCATTTGATCCAGTTGTTCTTCTGTAATTTTTTCGTGCTTGATATCTTGTAATTGAAAATCGTGACCAAGATCAAGCTCTTTCAAAATCCTTCTGCATGTATCGCAAGTGGACAGATAATAAACCTTCTTCATATTCTAATGTGTTTGAATCAAAATAAATGATTATTTGTATTTCGGACCCGCTATTTCTATTTTTAAATTATTCCTATTTCTATGACTAAAATTATTTCTTTCATTAGCAGGAAAGGCGGCACTGGAAAAACCACCAATGCCATTAACCTGGCCACAATGCTGAATAGCCTGGGTTACATGGTGCTACTTGTGGAGACTGACACCAACTATACGCTGAATACGTTAAGGAAAATGGAAGTCTACAAGTCCGGGGCAAAGGAAGATTCGGTTTTTGAGATAATGGGATCAGAAGACAGTAAGGTGGCCGAAGTATTGGAAAGCCTGAAACCAAAGGGCAAATACGATTACATTATAGTTGATAGTGCGGGAAAAACAACTGATGAGGGCATCAAAAAACTCTGTCTGATCAGTGATGCCGCCATCGTTCCTTCTAGCCTTACTCAAAATGACCTCATCGTTACGTATCAAACCATTGCAGATCTTTCCCCTGCGAAAGCCCTTAACGTAAATCTTCAAATTCTTATCCTACCCAACCGCATACATAGCTTAACCAAAATCAATACTGTGTTCGATGCTATGGATAATCTAGATGCTGAAATACTGGAAATAACAGTTCCTCAGAAGAATCTTTATGTTAATTACAGCACTATACTGGCTGAAAAAGAATATCATCAGATAGCAAAGACTATCATAAATAAACTTGGAGATGGCTAAAAGAAAAAACCCGTTAAAAGACTTAGATTCATTTCTTAAGCAAGAGGCCAGTTCACTTGTGGAACCCGAAAAAATAGCTTCGCCGAACGTCCCTCCAAAACCCGTAGATGCTGCGCATTTAACCAAAGATGATGTACTCAGCTACTTCAAGAAGTTAGCTAAAGAAGATGAACGAGCTTTTCGTGTAACGTTTCTTGACATTATGCATAAGTCTCTCGAATACCAAGGATTAGAAAAAGCGACCGACAAAATGCTGATGAATACATTATTATACCTTCAAAACGAGGATAACTGGAAAGAGGCAATAGAAGAATATTGGTCAGCAAGGTAAGTCACCTGACACCGGTTTAATATTTTATTCCAGCGCCCATTTCTTGTGGTTTGAAAGATATAACTTAGCGGCCGCTAAGAAAAAACAATATCAGTATGAAATTCGGCACCAAAACTATACATGCAGGTATAGAACCAGATCCATCCACGGGAGCCATTATGACGCCCATTTACCAGACTTCTACCTATGTGCAAGCGTCTCCGGGAGACCATAAAGGGTTTGAATATTCGCGAACACATAACCCTACGCGCGATGCTTTGCAGAAGAATCTGGCGGCATTGGAAAACGGTAAGCATGGATTATGTTTTGCTTCGGGGCTGGCAGCAATTGATGCCGTTGTTAAACTCCTAAACCCTGGTGACGAAGTTATAGCTGCAAACGATTTATATGGTGGAACGTACCGGCTCTTCACTAAGATATTTTCCAAGTATGGGTTAAAGTTTCATTTCATTGATATGGAAGATATTTCCAATATTAAAAACTACATAAATGAGAATACCAAGCTTATCTGGCTTGAAACCCCTACTAATCCTATGATGAACGTCATCGATATCAGGGGTGCATCTCAAATAGCCAAAGAAAAGGGTATCATGCTTGGAGTAGACAATACCTTTGCGACCCCTTATTTGCAAACCCCGATGGACATGGGGGCTGACTTAGTCATGCACTCGGTTACAAAATACCTGGGCGGCCATTCCGATGTGGTGATGGGGGCTTTAATTGTGAATGATGATAAGCTGGCGGAAGATTTAGCTTTTATACAAAATAGCAGTGGAGGTACCCCGGGTCCACAAGACGCATTCCTTGTGCTTCGTGGTATCAAAACTTTGCATCTACGTATGCAAAGGCACAGTGAAAACGGCAGGGCCATTGCCGAGTACCTAACAAAGCATCCTAAAGTGGACAAAGTATACTGGC
Organism: Bacteroidota bacterium; assembly: GCA_038750705.1. GTDB lineage: Bacteria > Bacteroidota > Bacteroidia > Cytophagales > Cyclobacteriaceae > Fulvivirga. The sequence continues at coordinate 6,275 of JBCDHA010000017.1, read as the reverse complement.
CAGGTTTTGAAACCCACCCTAATCATGATATCGCAAAAGAGCAAATGAAAGACTTTGGCGGAATGATCTCATTCACATTAAAAGGAGATAGTAAGGACGAAGCCTTTAAGGTTATGGAAAGCTTCCACTATTTCTCTCTGGCAGAGTCATTAGGGGGCGTGGAATCGCTGGTTAACCATCCTGCTAGTATGACTCATGCCAGTATTCCTTTTGAAGAGCGCCAGAAAATAGGGCTATTTGATTCACTGATAAGGCTTAGTGTTGGTATAGAAGATGCCGAAGATCTGATAAAGGATCTGGAGCAAGCTATAGGATAGTTAAGCCGCTAACATAAAGTAGAAGTAAAATTACTGGTATACGACTAAATTTTTTGAACAAGAAAAAAGTGCCTTTGAAGCGTCCGAGAAAATATTTTTCCTCAAAGCTGAAAACTACCCCCGCCCTAAAGGGAGTAATTAAGAACTGCCCTTTAGGGAATTTAAAGGGTGTTTTTAGCGAATGATTCCAAATCAAAAAAACTTTTCTCGGACGCCAGTAAAATAAAATCAGGGTAAGCACAAAAATAAGAGCACGCATCAGTCGTAAGTAAGTTTCTTATTTGACCGATACTTTGGGTTATGGTTTAACCTCTACTTCATTTGGTACAACAGCACTTTCCGGGAACTTCAGTACAAAACTGCTGCCCACATCGCCATCTGATTCAAGTTCAATGGCAATGCCTAGCCTTTCACAGAGAATCTTGACTATGGCTAAACCCAGGCCATTGCTACTTTCACCGGCGGTTGGTCTTGCACTTAATTTTTTAAATTTCTGATATAACTGCTGTTTATCTGCTTCTGTAAATCCCGGCCCCTGGTCTTTAACCAATAGTCTTAACCCTTCCAAATCATCGTAAACGGATATGGTAACGGTGGTATCTGCATTGGAGAATTTAATTGCATTTGATATTAAATTGTCCAGTATTCTGATAAGCAGCGATTCATCGGTTTTGACAAAAACTTCCTCCCTGTTAAAGTTGAGTGAGAGTAAGATATTCTTTGATGAAGCCTCTGTTTTAAAAGCTGCCCGTTTGGATGCTATAATTTCAGTCAGATTGACCGTGGATACATTTAACTTCCTGCGCTCATCTCCGAAAGCATTCACGTCCAATAGATCACGGATGAGGTCAGTACTGTTATTACTAATTTGCATCAAAAGGTTAACATAATTACGCTGCTCCTCATTCAGTTCTGAAAAGCTCAGGAGTTCGGTTATCCCTTTTACCCTATTAATAGGCGAACTCAAATCATGCGCCACAATGTTCATCAATGTGTCTTTTTCATTATTTAGATCAGCCAATTCATGATTCCGCTTTTGTAACTTCTCATTTTGCTGACCAATTTTTTCACTTTGTTTACTTATTTCATTCGCCTGCTCTTCTATCTGCCTGTTTTTAAGCTGAAGCTTCATGTAGGTCTGCTTGCGCTTTCCGCTTACATACCAAATACTGATCAGCAGAATACCGATTAGCGTTACCACAGCAATAAGCGCGATATTTGCAAAACGCTGTCGCTCAATTACCGCGACACTTCTTGATTCATTTAAACGCAAAAGTTCGTTCTCTTTTTCTTTACTTTCCAAGGCTAACCTTGACTCCAAACGCTCAATATTTCTTGCTGCCTCCGCATTAGACCACGCTTCATTTAAATCAGCATAACGCTTGAAATGCTGAAAAGCCAACGTTGTGTTACCCTGAAGCTCATATATTTCTGCAAGGCGCATGTGGACATCCTTTTCAATAGCAAGCTGCTTCGTAACTTCCACTTTCATCACCATTTGTTCTAACTCCTTCTTGGCCTCATCGTATTTTCTTAATGCCATTAAGGACTTTGCATATTGCAATTTGACTTGGCTAAGCAGATCTTCATTATTACTACCTGAAACAGTATTGATGGCCTTTTCGGCATAAATCAGGGCCTTGGCACTATTCTGCTGCTGCGAGTAAAGCTGCGATATCCCAAGGTTAACCCGTGCTATACCTACTTTGTCAGAAATAGATTCCGCCAGTTCTATTGACCTTAGGTATTTTTTAAACGCCTCTTCATAGTCTTGAAGTTCAGCATAAATAGCCGCGAGTTCAACGAGTACGGAAATCTGCCCGATGTAATCGCCAAGTTCTTCCCTAATCTCAAGAGTTTTTTGTGCCATCTCCCTGGCTTTTTGTAAGTTATTCTGAGAGCGATATAGTTCAGAGAGACTTTTGTAAACATAACTTGAACCAAGGGTATCATTCAAAGCTGTGAAATATCCGAGCGCTTTGTAAAAGTTATCATACGCTTTCAAGAACGAGCCCTGATTAAAATACAGCCTCCCCAAACTATTGAGTGTATGGGCAAACTGCAAAGTATCACCGGTATTCAAAGCCACATTTCGGGCTTCAGTATAAAAATCAAAAGACTTAATATTTTCACCCTTATACTGATACGCAACACCTATAAAGGTCAGCGCTTGCGAAGTATTTTTGGTTAGCCCTTCCTTTTCGATCAGAGCAATGGATTTCTGGGCATAGTGTATCGTGCTATCAGGAAAAGCTTTTCGAAACTCCCAGGCAAATTTTTCATAAAGATCAGAGGTGACCGTCGCATCAGACGCGCTTAACAATTCAGACCTTAAGCTGTCCAGCAAAGAAACATCCTGCGCCCTTCCATAGATGGAGATCACGAGAAAAAGAAGGAATATGTAGGCTCTGTTGATCATGATGTACTGGCAAAAATAATAATTATAAAAGCATGTTATGGCGAATATATAAATGAAATAAACAAAGAACAGGCATTCGCATAGGCAGAATATATAAATCTCTACCGTTGATCAAATAGCATTAGATGCAGTAAGAGCAATACTGGTATCTTCAAGCGGATCAATTTAGCAATTTAACCTATAACAAAATGAAGCACCTGCTACACTTTCTAGCCGTTTTAACTATGCTGATACCTATGTCCGATATTCACGGGCAACGTAAAAAGAAGAGCATATCAGAACCGATTTTATCCTTTGATGAAAAGTTATACTCAGGCCTTGAATGGAGAAATATCGGCCCATTTAGAGGTGGACGCTCCGCAGCGGTTACCGGTGTTCCGGGCAAACCCAATCTATTCTACTTCGGGGCTACCGGTGGTGGTGTATGGCGAACAACAGACGCCGGCAATACCTGGGAGAATATATCTGATGGTTACTTTGGAGGCTCTATTGGCGCTGTAGCGGTAAGCGAATGGGATAACAATGTGATCTATGTCGGCGGAGGTGAGGTTACTGTTCGTGGCAACGTAAGCTATGGCTACGGCATGTATAAGTCATTGGACGCGGGAAAATCATGGGAGCATATTGGGCTTAAAAACTCAAGGCACATACCTCGAGTACGGATCCATCCTAAAAACCCTGATTTAGTGTATGCTGCAGTTATGGGTGATCTGTACAAATCATCCAATGAACGCGGAGTGTACAGAAGTAAGGACGGTGGAAAAAACTGGGAAAGAGTTCTTTTTGCTAACAAAGATGCAGGCGCTGTAGATTTGGTCATGGATCCAAATAATCCAAGGATTCTTTACGCCTCCACATGGAGAATACGCAGAACACCTTACAGCCTGGAAAGTGGCGGTGAAGGGTCAGCCATTTGGAAAAGTACGGATGGCGGGGACACCTGGACCAATATCAGTAAAAAAGAAGGATTACCTGGAGACGCTTGGGGAATATCGGGAATTGCAGTTTCGCCGGTAAATTCTAATCGAATATGGGCAATCATTGAAAATAAAAACGGAGGTGTCTATCGATCAGACGATGCCGGTCAAACCTGGAAAAAGCTTAACTCGTCCAGAAGTTTACGCCAAAGGGCCTGGTACTATACCCGCATTTATGCTGACACGCAAGATGAAGATCGTGTGTATGTTATGAACGTACGCTACCACCGATCCAAGGATGGGGGAAAGACTTTTGAGGCATTTAACGCTCCACATGGTGATCATCACGACCTGTGGATAGCACCGGAGGATAACCAAAGAATGGTAATTGCCGATGATGGCGGGGCTCAAGTGAGTTTTGACGGCGGAGAAAACTGGTCCACCTATAATAACCAGCCTACCGTTCAATTTTATCGCGTAACTACCGATAACCATTTTCCCTACAGGATCTATGGAGCACAACAGGACAACAGCACGCTTAGAATTGCACACAGAACTACAGGACGTTCAATAGGCCCCAGAGATTGGGAACCTACTGCCGGTGGTGAGAGCGCTCATATAGCCGTTAATCCAGATGATAACGACATAGTTTACGGAGGAAGTTATGATGGCTTTTTAACTCGTGTAAATCATGCAACTGAAGAAATAAGAGCAGTGAATGTTTGGCCTGATAACCCCATGGGTCATGGCGCAGAAGAAATGAAATACCGCTTTCAGTGGAATTTTCCCATCTTTTTTTCACCACATGATAGCAAAAAGTTATATACAGCGTCTAATCACTTACATGTGTCTTATGACGAAGGGGAGTCATGGGAGGTGATAAGCCCTGACCTGACGCGAAACGACTCGACAAAACTGGGATCTTCAGGAGGCCCGATAACAAAGGATAACACAAGTGTGGAATACTACTGCACAATTTTTGCCGCAACCGAGTCACCTTATGAGAAAGACATAATTTGGACAGGCTCAGATGACGGACTCGTCTATCTAACAAAAGATGGTGGTAAGAACTGGCAAAATGTGACCCCTCCGGGTATGCCTGAGTGGATGATGATAAATAGCATCGATGTTGACCCCTTTACAAAAGGTGGCGTATATATAGCAGGTACCCGGTACAAAATGGGAGATTACACCCCATACCTTTACCGCTCTAAAGACTATGGAAAAACCTGGAAGCTTATTACCAAAGGAATTGATAAAGAGCATTTTACAAGGGTGGTGCGCGCAGATCTTAAACGTAAGGGCCTGTTATATGCCGGTACGGAAACAGGCATGTACATATCTTTTGATGACGGCTCAAGCTGGCAGTCTTTGCAAATGAATTTACCTATTGTACCTATTACTGACCTTGCCGTTAAAAACGATAACCTCATTGCCGCTACCCAGGGCCGCAGCTTTTGGATTATTGATGACATTACTCCTTTTCATCAGTTAGATGCAACCATGGCAAATAATACATCTCATTTATTTCAACCTATGGATAGTTACCGAATAAGAGGTGGCGCCGGCAGAGATTCCAAAACTGTGGGCAAGAACCATCCTGGTGGGGTAATGGTGCATTACTATGTAGAAGACACCGCTAAGATGGATACCTTAAGAATAGAAATGCTGGCAACTGACGGCAAGTTAATTAAAGCCTTCAGTACGGCACCTTCAAAAGAAGATAATGAAGGTAAATTGGAAGTTAAACCTGGTTTAAACAGGTTGGTTTGGAACATGCAATATCCCGGAGCGGAAGGTTTTGACGGCATGATACTTTGGTGGGCCTCATTAAATGGACCCATGGCGCTGCCAGGAGATTACAAAGTAAAAATGACTCTCAACGGTCAGTCTCAGGAGCAGCCATTTAAAATTTTGAAAGATCCAAGGTCAACCTCCTCCGATGAGGACCTGAAAGCGCAGTTCGATTTTTTAAACGAAGTAATTGCCAAGCTCACTGAAACCAACCAATCCATTAAGGCCATACGGGAAGCCCGTGCACAGATTAACACCGTTACTTCGAGAATTAAAGAGGAAGATTCTGAAATCAAGGATATGGCCAAGGAGATTCTTAAGAATATGAAAGCAATTGAAGAGGCTTTATACCAAACAAAAAATCAAAGTCGCCAGGATCCTTTAAACTTCCCGATAAGGCTGAATAATAAACTTGGGCATTTAAATTCTTTGATGGCAATGGGAGACTATAAGCCAACCAGGCAGGCTATAGAGTTTAAAAATGAAGTATCAAAACGGATTGATGTAGAACTCAATAAGCTTAATGAAATATTTGATAATAAAATCCCAAAGTTTAATGAGCTTGTAAAAGCAGAGTCTGTAGACGCAGTAGTTTTAAGCGAAGATTGATTTAAATTAACTATTTGATAATCAGTAATTTATGATATAAACTTTGAGTTTGGCATAGTCATTGAATAAAGTGGCCTGAATCAAATGATTAATGCCATGAAAAAGCTAATACTGATAATCACACTGATGACAGCAGTTTCATTCAGTGGCAATTCGCAGCGTTTTTATGCCTCTTTTGGCGTTCAGCATAATTGGGGAGTACCGTTGTATGTTAGTAAT
>JBCDHA010000016.1:0-18353 GCA_038750705.1 Bacteroidota bacterium | reverse complement strand
GTTTAGGAAACATTTTTTATCAAGTTTCAACTATTTGAAAATCAATAAGTTAAAACTAAACTCTGAAAAATTAGTGAACAGTTAGTGAACTCAATTCTAGCTTCTAAAAAAGTGGTAGCTCCGGCAAGAATCGAACTTGCATCTACGGTTTAGGAAACCACTATTCTATCCATTGAACTACGGAGCCAGCAAATTTTATGCTTTGTAAGCGGTAAAAACCACCCTTTTCTACCGTTGAGAAAGCTCTTAAGGTCCTATAGCTATTCAACTAATTAGAGCTGCAAAACTAGCAAAATCCCAAGCTCGAGGCAATCAATTATTCTTTTTTCAATTTTCTTCAAAAAAAGTGATTTTGTAAACATTCTGTAAACCAGATACTTGCGTTTGCAAATGCTCCCCCAACCTCCCCCACTATGTGTATACCACCCCTCCGGTATTGGCCTTTTTGCGTAACTGAGCTATGACTTATTTAGCAGTCGAATTGATTGTTAAACTATGACAACAGAAGATCTTAATCAGATAGTCACCCGAAGGGATTTAGAAAGGCTTTATGAGAGGCTGATCAATGAGATTGGAAAGGTTATTTCCAATAATCTAAACACCAAGGAATTCTTCTCTCCAAAAGAGTTCTCTGAGACCACTGGGTTAAAATACAGTACTGTGGTGCACTACTGTAACACCGGAAGATTAAAGGCCAGACAAGACCGTCCTGGAGGCACTTGGTCTATTCATGTTTCTGAGCTAGAGAGATTTGCTTACGAAGCAGATGAAAATATTAGTTAACGCAATTTCAAAGCTTTCAAACTCCTAAGTTTACTGATATTTTATATTATGAATATTAAAAGATAGTATGTAATTAAATCGTACCAGCTATGCCAAACACTCATTATTTAAGCCCGACAGAGTTAATTGAAAAATACCCTGAAGTAGCTGCTAACTTTAATTGGAGCCCTAGAGAACTAGGTCTATTCCTTAAATGTAAGCTGCTTGATGGATACTATGACAGAAGAAAAAGGACAGCACTCATCAAGGAACCTTCTTTTGTGCAACTGGTGAGATTCGTGAACCAGGTAATAGATGGTCAAAAAATCACTTTTCAATAGATGGAAGAGTTGGTTTCTCAAATAGAATTTCTTCAGTCCGAATGCTCCGAGAATCAGCGGATATATGATTCCTTGATATTGGAGTTTGGACATCAGAGATCATATCTGTTTGAAAAACCTCTTATGACTCGAGTTGGAATTTTCAAAGCAATCATTAACTCTTTAGAGGAGTTGAAAAAGATAAAGGCTAAATGTTGAACTCACTAGAGCAATACCAGCACTTTGACTTTCATATGGTTTTTACCAAAACCAAGAAGTTTATCGATACTTACAACAAGGGTCAATGTAAAATTACCAGTAAGCTCAATGCCAATCATCGGGCTACTGCAGAATTGATCGTTAGACTATACCTCAAACAACTGAACAGTCGCCCACATAGCATACAAGAGGGAGAAACGATTGGCTTTAAAACATATAATTCAAGTTTGGCTTCATGCAAAGGCTGTACGAAGAGAACCATCATCAATCATAAGGAAAGGCTTAAACAGTCAGGGTTTATTATCAAGGAGGAACATCAGGGTGCAAATGGCATTGAGCTGTGGATTAATCCGGATATTCTATTTCATGGCCAGAAAGATGTAGTCTCACTTCGAGAGAATTACATGAAAATTTTGCCTGGAGAGTCTTTTTTACCTTCTAAAGAGAAAAATTTTCACCCTTTAGTTCATGAACCTCATGAACATGATAATAATAATAGCACTGTGGACAATGAAAAAGGTGTTCACCTAAAGGCTCACGGTGATGGGTTGTCCCGACAGAAGGGTCGGGACGAACCCACAGGAACAAGACATGAACTTTACATGAACACGGGGGAAAATGCGAAATCTGCCTCAAATAACCAGAATAATCATTCTGATGAGGCAGATCGCATTTCCTTACTTGCTTTGGTGAGGCAGTTCTGGGAGTTTGCCCGGAAAATTCTCTATCCTGATTTAATCCTTAGCGATCCTGAAGAAAGAGACATCATGAACAAAATATGGGCTGCCGTTTATCTCAAATTTTCGAGCCCTGGTTCATTTCAACAATGGAGTGCCTATCATGAACAAGCCCTGGAACGAATAGTCATGGTTCGTAAGTGGCTGGACAGGTCGCCCCACCACTGGATACCCAGCCCTCATGTTTACTTCAATCCAAACAATGAAAAGAATGGATTTCAAAAAACGCTTGACTGGCTGGTAAAGCGCGAGATTTTGAAAATAGAAATCAGAAGGCAGTTGGAATTGCAAAAGATCAGGAGAGAGCAGAAACTACATGAAGAAGGAAGAGGAAGGCACAAGACACTCTCAAGATTACAGCTCTTTAAAACCCATGAACAACGCTTGAGGAAGATGAGGGATCCTGATCTCTTGAGGTCTTACTACTTGTCATTGACCAGCCATATTAATGCTGATAAACAGAAAGAGCCATGATGTCTGAAAAGTCTATTGAAATAGCTATGACGAAATGTATCGTGTGGTTTTATGACGGCAATTCCAGGACTTTCTATTCCAGGGACCGATCCCATAAGAAAGCCAAACCCAATATGGCACTCGGTATACGAAGATTGGAAAAAATGCTGCTTGAAACATTTAGCGGAAAGTGGGAAACGGCCATCATTTATGAAAATCAGGAGAACGGTAGAGAGCTGGCCAAGTACAAAAGAGGTGTTAGGGTTTGACCTAGTTAAGTCTTGAATAGCTTCATCTGAGTGGACTGGTTCTTGATTCAGTCCTTGAAAAGAGTTGATATGCAAACGGAAAACCAAATACAAACCGGATTCTTTGAACGAATGGAGCTATTTCTTTATTCAAGGAAGTTCATTTTCCTGGTCGTTATTGCAGGCACGATACCCATGATCATGCATTCACATGAGCTGTTTTATAAGATATCTCCGTTTGAGGGCAATGACTACATCAAGAGGGTCTACTCTCTTTTCTATGCCATCAGTTTCGACCTGACCATTCTCGTCTTTACGATTCATTATATCAAAAGGAAACCGCAGCTCTATGCCTGCTTTGCTTTTGTGATCAACCTACTCTATTTCAATCCTTTTGGGTTCATTCCAGAGTTATTTGTGATAGGCTTTACAAAGGTATTTCTGGCAGGAGTTCTGGCGTTTACAGGCTTTAGTTATGCAGAGTTATTTGTGGAAAAAGTAGCCGAAAACAAGAGGTCTGTCAAGAAAAGGCCTGTTTACAAATCGGTAAACGGAGAAGTAAACGACTCAAGTAAACATGGTGATTTTCAGTGTAAAGTGTGCGGCAAGGGATTCTCTTCTATCAAAGCCTTGAATGGACACATGAAGGTGCATCAAGGCATTGATTCTAAAAACTAATGATAGTACGGTAAAATAAACGTGCAATAGTTCGTTAATAAAAACTAATTATCGTACATTAGAAAAACTAATTGGTGTACTATGGCCACTCCATCAGAAAAACTGGCAAGCTCACTTGAAGTACTCAGGGAACTACAACGCAAAGGAAATGCTGCAATCAAAGGCAGTGATTTAACCCAAACTCATCGGGAACGACTTATTGCAAATGGGTTCATTAAGAGCGTACTTAAAGGATGGTACATACCCACTAAGCCAGATGATAAAGAGGGCGACAGTACTTCATGGTATGCTTCTTTTTGGGAGTTTTCTAAAGCTTATTTGAACGACCGATTTTCAGACAATTGGGTACTCTCGTCCGAACAATCTATTGCCATTCACAGTGGTAACTGGTCCATACCGAAACAACTTCTGGTGAAATCTCCTGAAGCCAATAACAATAGCACAGGTCTACTTTTCGGAACATCGATATTTGACATAAAATCCAAACTCCCTGATGATACGGCAATAGAATCAGTTAATGGTATTCGCATTCTTTCCTTGCCACATGCCTTAATCCAATGTTCGCCATCCATGTTTACACGCTCATCGATAGACGCTCGCACGGCACTTGCTCTTATCAGAGATGCGTCTCAGGTATTGGATCCACTTCTTAGTGGAGGACATTCCGTAGTAGCTGGTCGGCTTTCAGGTGCATTTAGAAATATCGGTAACACCAGAGTAGCGGATGACATATTAAATACGATGCGTGCTGCTGGATATGATATCAGGGAGCAAGATCCATTTGATCAACAAACGCCTTCCGCTTTCAATCTTCGTGAAAAATCTCCTTACGTAAATCGGATTAGCATGATGTGGTCCGATATGCGCGAAATTGTAATAGAGAGCTTTCCTGATCCTCCCGGACTGCCTGTTGATCAGGAGAAGTACATTAAAAGTGTAGAAGATATTTTTGTGGCGGATGCTTACAATTCATTATCCATAGAGGGATACATGGTTACTGAAGAGCTCATCGAAAGAGTCAGAAGCGGATCCTGGAATCCGGAGCAAAACGAAGAAGACCTGCAGCAAAGAAACGCCATGGCCGCCAGAGGATATTGGCAGGCCTTTCAGTTAGTCAAAGCGTCCATCAAAAAAGTACTATCGGGCAAAAATGCCGGACAGATACTTGATGTAGATCATGGTGGCTGGTACAGGGAATTGTTTGCACCGAGTGTATCTGCAGGTATATTAAAACCTTCCGATTTAGCAGGATACAGAAATGGTCCTGTTTACATTAAAAACTCACAGCATGTTCCCTTGAATAGAGATGCCTTAAGGGATGCTATGCCTGCTTTTTTCGAACTCGTGGAGGAAGAGCCAGAAGCATCAGTCCGAACGTTGCTGGGGCACTTTATTTTCGTTTACATTCATCCCTACATGGATGGTAATGGCCGGATGGCTCGTTTTTTAATGAACACCATGCTGGCATCTGGTGGCTATCCGTGGACCATCATTGAAGTCAAAGAACTTAAGGTTTACATGGAGGCACTCGAAGAGGCAAGTGTTCGTCATAACATCAGGGATTTTGCAGAATTTGTAGGCAATAAGGTTAAGGCGCAAATGATGAAAAACTGAATGTATGGAAAATCCTTTTGAAGTGATATTGGAGCGATTAGATAGAATCGAAAGCTTGCTGGAAAAGCTGCAATCAGATAAAACAGCCATTGAAAGCAAAGAAGAGAACTTTCTTAGTCCCCAAGAAGCGGCTGATTTTCTTGGAGATTCACTGCCCACTCTGTATGGTAGAACAAGCAAGAATGAGATCCCCTTTTATAAACGTGGAAAGAAACTCTACTTCAAAAAATCAGAGCTAATAGAATGGATTGAAGCTGGAAAGTGTAGAACCATTGATGAGTTGATTGGTGACGCTTCAAAAAGACAGTGAGTTAACCAAACTCCTGATAAATCCTTTTGACCTCCCTGGGGTATAGTAGCTGCCGTCTACCAGTATCCAGTCCCTCAATCTCTTTGAGCTTTTTCCTCAGCGTCTCCCGACTGATACCCATTTCCTGAGCGAGTTCTGATTTGCTTTTGAATCGAAGTGAATGAAACATACTACCAAAATACGTTCTAAATCTTGAAGAGGCCAGTTCAAATAATTCAAGAGAACCAAACCTTCACACCATATCAAGAAAAGGCACTTCAATGCACCCATTATTGTTTCAAAAATCAATATTTCATGAGTTAATCCTAGGTGTTCCCTGATTTCACAAGCTCACTTTTATCTAAATAAAGCACCATCAATATTTGGGTAAATCATTAAGATTATGCTCAAATGGATTGCAGGCGGAGCGGCTGCATTTTTTGCAGGCCGGTATTTACTGAGACTTCAAAAAGCCTCAAAAACCATCGTGACCAGAACTTCACTGAAGGTCAACAGAGTGGGGCTTTCTGGTATTGAGTTAAGAGCGAACGTAAAGCTACAGAACCCTAACCCTGTAGCATTAGCCATTCAATTTCCCTTTCTAAACCTCACTCATAAAGACATATCCATTGGCTCATCAACAGTAAAGAATGAGACCATTCAATTATCAGAGAATAGCGAGAAAACTTTTGATATGGCAATTCAGTCTGCAGGATGGCTTACACTCATCCAGGTGCTGGGTGCAGATATCGTTCAAAAAATACGAAGTGGACAAAAAGTCTCCCTAGACCTGCTAGCCACTACTTCTACACAGATCAATGGTATTCCTTATGAACAACAGGAATCAATCAAACTGACTATCTGATGAAGGCACTGAGAAAGCGACATATCCGGCCAGGTTATCAGTTTGATAAAATCATTCCAAGGAGTGTAGAACAAGATTCTGTAATTCGCCCGGAAGGGAAAGCCAAGCTGCACCACACTATCAACCTGATTAAACAGCTGGTTCCTGAAACCAAATCGGATACCAAGCTGCTGGCCAGCCATCTCAAGGGTTCAGATCTTGAATCAACCTGCAAGAATATCTGGGACTTTGTTTACAACCATATCCAGTATGCCAGAGATAAGACTGGAGTAGAGCAGGTAAGGAGACCTTCTCGCGCCTGGGCCGACCGAAAAAAAGGAGTTGATTGCGATTGTTACTCTGTTTTCATCTCCAGTATTCTTACTAATCTGAATATCCCACATAAGCTTCGAATCACGAAGTACGGAGGTAAGCAGCACTACCAGCACATTTATCCAATCGTACCACTTGGTTGTGATCATATAACCATGGATTGTGTGACTGATCAGTTTGATTACGAAGTTCCATTCTCCGGTTTCCGTGATTTTGATATTGATGATCCTACACCCGTAGGAGAAATTAATGGATTAAAAGGGATCTGCGGGGTAGATTCACTTGACCTTTTAATCGAAGGACTGGATAGCCCCAGAACAAGAAGAGGTGTATTGCCATTAAGACGTGTTACTGCTGAAAGTACGCCAAAACAGAAGCCAGTAGTAGCTATTCAACCAGAATCAACTCAGCCACTTATTCCCTCAAAAAAATCATCGCCCAGAGCGATAAAAGCAAATGCAAGGCCACAACCAGCTACTGAGGTAGTGCAGGTAAAAGCCTTTGAAACACCCATTATCACTAAGACCAAGAAAATTAAAACTGGACTAGCTGGGAAGATATTGTTGGCTTTTGGAGTAGGTCTGGGAGCATATAAACTAACACAAATTTTAACCTAGTAATTATGGAATTACATCGTTTAGACGGACTTACACTCGAAGGATCAGAAGGATCAGGTTTAGATAATCTGGATATCCAGGATATTGACTTTGAGACGTTGGAAGGAGAAGAGATAAATGGTCAGCAAATAGAAGCTTTAGAGGCACTTGGCTATGTGCACGAACCAGAGATTGCCTACGAAATTTTGGATGAAGACGGCAATGTAGTCATGTATGCAGATGCTGAAGAAAACCTTTATGTGATTGATGGACTTGGAGAGTTGGGCTTCTTCAAAAAGATCGGAAGAGGATTAAAGAAAGCGACAAGGTTTGTGGGCAAAAAGGTGATTCGCCCGGTGGGTAGGGGCGTCAAAAAGGCTGCAAAGTTTACCGGAAAGAAAATCCTCAAGCCTGTAGTGAAGACTTTCAATCGGTTTCTCAATCCAGCGACCATCTTGTTAAGAAATGGCTTCTTACTGGCCATGAAGATCAACCTCATGAAAGTAGCCGAAAGGTTGCGATTTGGCTATCTCAGTGATGCTGAAGCCAGAAAGAGAGGAATGAGCATGAGTGGCTTCTCCAAATTGAAAGGCGCGATCTCAAAAGCTAATAAGATTTACGAATTAGCCGGAGGCAAAAGCAGCAATCTCAAAAAAGCTATTCTCACTGGAAAAGGGAACAAAGACAAGTCAGTCCCGCTCAGCGGTATCGAGCTGGGAAGTCCTCTAGACTTTACCGATGACTATGCTGATCCATTTGAGCGAATGGTCATTGAAATGGATGCTGACGAAATAGAATCCTTGCTTGAAGGCACGGTAGAAATGGAAGGACTTGGGGCAGTAGTAACTGGTTCTGCTATTGCCGCGGCTTCAGGAGCTGTAGGTACTGTTGCAGCTTTGCTCAATAAGATTACCGGTGTATTTGATAAAGGGAAAAAGGTAGTCGATGATGCTAAACAGATTCGTAATAGGGTCACTAACACGGTTAGCCAGGCTAGGTCCTTAGTTCCTTCCTCCAGAAGATCGGGAGGTGCTGCCCCTGCACCAGTTGTAAGACAACTCCCACGAACAGTACCCAGATCGCTCACAAGGTTTACTTCACCGGCTCGGCCAACTACTATACCTACTTCAACGGTAAGAAGGACACCAACTCCATCCAGCGTGCCGACCTCTAGTTCGTCATCAGCTGTTAGCCGTACTGCAAGCACCGCTTTGCCCGCTACCGTTGTTGAGCCAACCGAAGAAAAACAAAGCTTTCTACAAAAAAACAAGACCGCCCTGCTTATTGGTGCAGGTGTTCTGGTTGTGGGTGGCGGAGTATTCTATGTGGTGAAACAATCCAGGAAAAAAGAAGAAAAGCCAGTTGATGGGATCGGTATGGGCAGTAACCGTGAACGTGATTCCAAGGGCAGATTTAAGGGTGAAAGTAAGACCACAACTAAGCGAAAATCGCAAGGCAAGAAAAAAGAAAAGCTCGTACCTACGGCCCTGCTATAACCTCACATAATAACAAATACAAGAAAATGGAAAAGACAGAAAACGTAAAAAATAGCTTCATCGAAACGGGCAAAAATCTTGGTTCCGGGCTGGTCGGAATGGTGGCAGGATCCGCAGTGGGTAGACACTCACTGTGGATTGGTGCCGCCACCATATTTGGAGGAGCCTGGTATCAACAAGACTGGCTCACCTCTGCAGGTGTTGGCATGGTAGCTTCAAATGGTTTTGGATCACAATCAGATCCCAATGTATCGGGTATTGATGGGTTTCAGGATGAAATCGGTAACGCCAAAAACAGGGCCTTAGCTTCTTTGAAAGCCCTCGGCAAAAAGGTGTATCTCGATAAGCTCTCTCCCTCACTTGGTGAAAAGCTGGGGTTGGGGGAACTGGAAGACGGCACTGTGATCATGCTGGATGATCCCATTCAGGATATCGGTGAGGTCGAAAATTTTGACACTTCTGAGGTCGATGATATCATCCGACAATTGGAAGAAGGGAATGTTGATGAAATCATAGAAGAAACTCCTCTGGAATTGGAAGAGGAGGAAGAACCATTTCAGGGTGCTGACCTGGGCGCTTTCGGTAACCCGGAAATATTGGAGCTCGAAGGAACAGATGCGCTGGAGCTAAATGCGGTAGCATAATCAATCTAAAAATTAATCTCATTTAAAACTTAAATACATGATGCGTAAAAACTCAAGAGAACAATTTCTCGAAATCGTAAATGCCCACCTTTCCTTGAGGGAAGCTGGTAAAAAACATGACCCGGCAATGGTCAAAGTAGCTGAAGGAATCAAGGAAGGGCGACTTCAACTATCAGATAGTGCCTATTATGCCATTAAGTATGGCGGAGATAAGGCCACCATCCACATGTTTGAGACGCAGGATGCCAAGGAAATTGGCGTGACCAATGTTACCCAATCCAAACTCCCAAAAGACAGGCTGTTTCTATGTAACCGAATTACCCTCCTGGCGAAAGTATTCGAAGGGGACATTCCACAGTCGGATACCGCTTGGAAGCAGCTCATCAAGTCTACCAACTTTGATTCGATCAAAGCAGTAGCCGGATTGCAAAACGGAGTATGGACATTCATGGCTAACAAGAAGATCATAGTGGATGAGCGACCGATGCAAGAGTTTGTGACTGATAACAACATGCAGGTCAATCTTGGTACATACTACCTGGAGAATCCAAGGTTTGTGCGGGATGATGAAGAATTCGAATTCATGATCGAGCTTGGCGATGATGCTCCGGACAAAACATTGGTAAAAGTATTATTGGCCGGTACTTCTACGGTTCCTGCATAACCTGAAGTAGACAATGGTAAAGGAGACAAGAGAGATCAGGAAGACTTTTTCTTTTCAGGTGAATGAGGCCAATAAGCTCTATTCACCTTCGAATTGGGAATTGCCCAAAAAGACAAAATTTGTCAAAGGGCTACAGCTCACTTCTGACTTTCCCAACAAGCTCTACTATCGGGGAACTCAAAAAATAGAGATTGGTGGTGATGAGCTTTTCCCGGAAGGATTCGACAGCAAAATACTGGTTTCCAGCATCAGTGTAGCTCCACGAGATCGATTTTTTGATCTCGGTGAAGTATTACCAGGTGATCTCTCTGTAAAGGTTAGATATCAGGACACTGATCATGAGCGGGCCAACCTTGGAAATGGGTACCAGGTAACCTTGGCCTTATTAATCGAAGAAGAGGCATGATCCGAGGAATTCACAGTGAAGAAATAGCAGGTGAGAGCACACAACACTTGATAAAAAGAACGTTTGTTCCCATCTCCTTGCACGTGGATGCAGCGAACCAATACAAGACCTTCAAAGTGAAAATTCCTTACCGCTCCAGAAAAGTCGTAGGTGTGATCGTCACGCATGATGCGCCAACTCAAAAGATGAATCACAATCGGATTTATCTGGGAAGCGCTCCTGACGTACCGATCACCCAGCAACTGATCATGGGGTTGAATCAGGAATTCTATCAGGATGTCAACAAGCAATGCTTCGATGTTTCGGTTCGCTACGGTCAGAAGCTGTACTTCGCACTCCCCAAACGGTTAGGATCTTATTTCTATCTGACGATCAATGGGTATTTCAACGAGTTTCCTAACCCGATAGTCATTGAGATCCGGGATCAATGGACGGATTTTAAAGAAGACTACTGGGTGTGGGAAAGTATTGCTGACGAGTGGAAAGATGTGCAAGTATGCCTGATCAAAGACTCAGGCGATGGTGGTGATTCGGATGATGATGACGAAGAAGAGGATGATGATGAATACTAATGAGAAAATGCACTTAGGAGACATTTCAATCTTTAGTCCGAGAGGAGTAGAATTTCAGGATTATGTCATCGAAGTTACTACCGTGGAACGGGATCATGACCGGCTGAAGCAAGATCGATACCTGCTTTCTTACGACTTGGATAATACAGGCAATGAAGTGGAGCTCAACGAACCCATTCCCAATATCCCAATCCATCCATTGGATATTGAGATCAGTGGTGACTATATCACAGGATCTTATAAAGATGCTGGCATAGGCTCGCCACCCTACGAAGTAAAACTCTGGCTGGTAGTAGAAGAAAAACCCGAACCTTTAAAAAATGACTGAAGAGCTGGCCATACGATATATGCCTCAGCGTGTTGAGGAAAGAGGGTTTCGGAATTACCGAATGGTTTTTCAGGACTTGAATCTCGAACCCGACCAGCAAATCGAGCTGGCAGCCTATAACGAAATCTGGTTTCTGCTCAATGTGGAAGATGGGGTGAGTATCTCTTCAGATCTTGGAGAATATGATTATGAAAATCCATCGCTTTCTGAGAACATTCATGAACATGCTGATTCAATCATGATCACCAATAAATCCTCTCAACAGAGGAAAGTGAGGTTTCTACAAGTAATACTTATTGACTGATGGAAGAGCGACACAGGAAACCCGGTTCAGTAAGGCTCTCGGATGAGCAGTACGAAGAAATGGAGCGACTCGGTATTGATAGCGAGAGTGCTTATGTAAAATACAAGTTAAACGGGGCGCAGCAACATCTTCAGGTACTTCGCAATGAAGATCAAACTCAATTACCTGCACCTGTGGCCACCGAGCAAATGCCGGTTCAGTCCTTTGAGGATAAGCTTGCTCTCCAAAAGCTGGCCATTGAAAACGAGCAGCTTAAAAACAAGCTGGAGGAAGTATCCGCGAGTAAAGAAGAAACACTCAGTGGTATTCATGATCAAGTAAGTGGAATGCTCCGTGATGAACTGCTCAAACGAGACTTTGAAGACCTAAAGAAAGAGGTGGCCACCAAGGACAAAGAGATCAATAAACTGGAAAGGGAACTCGAAAAAGCTACAGCCCAAATAGAAGATAAGGAATCTGAGATAGAGGAATTGGTTAAAAAGTTGGGACTTGTGGAACTGGGAAAAGCACTTCTGCCGGGAGCGGTTAGTGGATTAGCAAAGAAGTACCCCAAAGAAATGCAAGGACTAGCTGCTACACTTGGTGAGCTCTCAGGAGAAGAGCCTGGTCAGCTACCGGCTGCTGGTCAACTGTCCGAAGAGCAGCAAAACCTGCTCAACATAGCTGAGTATTTCCGCGAGCTATTTGATGATGAGCAATTTGAGCAAATCATTCAAATGATCTCCCAGCTAGGGGAGCAAATTCAGCAGGATAACACAGTAATAGGTAAGGTCATTTACTACCTCAACCAACTCTCAAAAGTCAAAAACGCTCAACAAAAGCAAGCAGCAAAAGAGCAAGAGCAAAATCAAGAAGCCTAATGGAAGAATTCAATCTACAAATCAAACTAAAAGCAAAAAATCAGGTGGAGGCCAGCCAGGTAAAGAAGGCCTTTGAAACGATGATCACCACCTTCGGAGCTGAAGGCATTATCAAAATGGAAAAGATCTTCAGGACAGATGCCTTTGCCAGGAATGTGGTGAAAATGAAAATAGGTGTTAGGTGAGCATGATGCTCAACCCAACTATTGAGAACATCAATTACTCTGCTCCAAATGAACGGCAAACAGCGTGAGATATCAATTTTAAATAAAGGACAATGTTACCAGCTGCCACAGCCATACAAGCCGCATATAGCAACCGTCCCAGGATTAACCTGGGAGGTCAGCTTACGACTGCCCTATTGGCAACCGGGGCTGGAGTAGGAGTATTCCTTGGCATTCGTGGGATTGTGAAAAACTTCAAGAAAAATGTCAGGGAACAAGATGCGCTGGTAGAAGGAAATCCCGCAGCTTTTGCCACACAGCTAAAGAAGGCTTTTGAAAATGATAACTCTTTTGGCTGGGGCACCAATGAAGAAATACTTTTTATCACGCTGGAAGCAATTCCCACACAAGCTGCTTTCAGAAAAGTTCAGCGCGCTTACAGGGATTTGTATGGCAAAAATCTGGCCGCTGATATGCGAGATGAATTGGATAGCGAAGAGTATGGATTAGCCATGCAGATCATCAACTCTAAACCTTAATAAAATGGCAATAAAACAAGTACCTGTTAAAAAGACACCACCAAAAAAGATAGATCCTGAGAGGCAGGCAAAACTCAGAAAGAATTACATAGTATATGGAATTGGCGCTGGAGCGGTATTGGGCGGTGGCTACCTGCTTTTTAATTACTTGCAAGACCGCAAGCTGATGAACAGAGGGCAATCGCTTACGGTGAACAACATCATCCCTTCACTTCCGACTCCTTCCCGGACTCCAGTACGCACTTCCAGTGGTTTTCCTTTAAAAAAAGGTTCTCGTGGAAGTTTGGTCGTGCAGCTGCAAAATGGATTGCTGCGGTTGGGCGGTCAGGCAGCTTCAAATATCAGAAGCACAAGTATTCGTCCTGATGGTACACCCGATGGGGTATTTGGATCAGGTACAGAAAGAGCGCTCCGTGCCGGAGGGTTTCCTACCACCATATCGCAAAGCTTGTTTGCTCAAATCACAGGAGGGGGTTCTGCTCCAGCAAATTCAAGCAGCAAAACCATAGCTGAGGAGCTAATCAAAGGAGCAAATAGCAAAAACCTGTTTGCTGTCCTAAATGCTCTGAAGCAAATGAAAGACACCAGTGATTATCTCGCTGTAAGAAGTCATTTTACGAATGCTCGTGTTGGGAGGGTCAAAGTAACCACACCAGTCAATGCCTTGCTAAGTGTAGCTTTCAAAAGCAATGAGCCAGCAAAGGTCAAAATACGAGCTGAATTCCGAAGAATGGGCTTGAAGCAAAACTCCCAGGGTGTCTGGACATTATCCGGATTGGGAGAATTTGAATCGCAGGAGCAATTTCAAAAATACCTGCAGGACAGTCGAGCACTCGATCTGGTAATAACGGAAATGCCCACACTGCTGAAGAATAGTGATGGGAACTATATACTGCCCGCTCTTGAGCCTAATACTGTAGTAGGTTACCTAACCAATAATCGTCAGGGTGTATCCCAAATTTTAACAGAAAATGGAGTGACCGTTTACGCTCCCACTCAAAACTTAAAACTCATCTAATTATGGAAAGATTAAAGCAATTATGGAATTACATCAAGCTATGGAGAGAACTGTTCTCCATAGCCGTAGGACTCTTGCTGTGGAGCTACAGCCCAATACTACTCAGGCGTATGGATCCAACAGCCGCTACCTATGATGCGGGAGTGTTTCAGGTTTACCTGTTTGCCATCATAGGGCTTTTCATCCTTCACGGTATAGTGAGGATCCTGATGAAACTGATCTGGCCAACTCCTGAAGACTACCTGGATAATCAATTTGCTCAAGACTTTAAACGAATCGAACCATGGCAAAAGCTAAAACTCTCTACCTTCATATTCTTTGCTTTTTTATTTGCTGTAGTCTTGCTGGCCAGGACCTTGTAAGGCCTTTTGACCAAAGCTTAGATACCACTGAGCAAAAAAGAGAGCAGCTACAAACGATCTTTCAAAGCCAGGTTGGAGTAAGAGAGCAAGGCGGAGCTAATCGGGGTACTCAAGTTGAGCAATATCTGGCTGCTGTAAACTTTGGTCCCGGTTATGCCTGGTGCGCTGCATTCGTGAGTTGGTGTTACCAGCAGGTGGGTATTGATCATCCCCGAAGTGCCTGGGTGCCGAGCTATGCCCTTGAGCAAAATCTCATCTATAAGCGTGGGGAATTTATCAGAAAGCTTCCTCAATCCGGAGATGCATTCCTAATCTGGTTCGACCGATTAAAACGACCAGCTCATATTGGTTTTGTTGAGAAATGGCAAGCCAAATGGGTTATCACTGTAGAAGGCAATACGAACGATGATGGTTCTCGGGAAGGAGATGGTGTATATCGCAAAAGAAGACTGCAACGACAAGTTTGGGCAGTGGCCGATTTCATAGACTGATCATAGATGTTAAGTAAGACCCGGCAAATATTACGAAGTAAAAACTATCGGTTGTTCGAGCGACCGTACGAATTGAACATTGTGGCCTACCGCAGCAAGTTTGTTCGTAGCAATCGTTTTGATGACGAAATCCATGTGTTTTACAAAAATGGCCAGGGCAAATGGGTGTATCACGTCTTTCCCGCGACTACAGATCCGGGACAGTATTGGTTAGATAATCCAATGCATCCACAGGGAACAGCATTTCTAAAAAAGGGGCAGTACGTGGACGGCTATGCGCTGGGTCTTCACCGAGGCATTTACGAAGCATTGGTACAGGTAGAGGATGTTACAGTCATTCGAAATTATAACCGGGGAGGTATTTTCAACTGGTTTGAAAGTGGCAAACCGGATAGGGGTCGCTTTGGTATTAACGTTCACAGAGCTAATGAATCAGGAATAGTCAAGACCATTGACCACTTCTCTGCAGGCTGCCTGGTGTTTGCCAATGCTAAAGACTATTTCTTTTTCATGGAGCTCACCAAACTTCATCGAGATAAATATGGTAACCGATTCACGCTCACCTTGATTGACTTTCGGGATGAGCGTAGAAGAAATCTGAGCCTGGCCGCCTGGACTTCTGTTGTAGCCTCATCGGTAGCGGCCATTGCTAACTCAGTTATTAATCGTCAGGAATATGAAGTTGTCTAAGAATACAAAGAAAGCAGGATTGGCATTGATCGGGAGTATGACCGGGTTTCTGCTAGCCAAGCAGATGAAGATCGAGGATTACTATCCCTACATTCTTTTAGGTGGATTCGTGGGGAATACACTTGGAGAAGAGCTAATCCCAGAAGAGTGCCAACAGGCTAATTCCCTTGGATATATCGATCGGTCCGGACAACTCAAAATCATTCAGTTATGAAAAGACAAAGTCAAAAAGTACGATTTCAGAAGTTTGTCAAAGACCTGGAGCGCATATCTACGAAACATGGCATAGCTATTCAATCGGTGGGTGGCGTTTACATTTTTGATGAGCCTATTAAGATAACCTATGATAAGGACCACACATCAGGTGATCTTCTACCGAGCTGGGATGAATAAATATCGAAACCGACAGAATTATGAAGCTAAACCTCAATAAACTGTATGTAGTCTATAAACCAACCAAGTATTCAGAAAAAGCGGATGTTTTCGATGGCCGCCCCGATACGCTGGCAGGCTTGTTTCGCCAGGTGCTTGGAGGACTCAAAGAGTCTCAGGTCCATGCTATTTACACAACTGCTGCAGAAGCTGATAAAGAGGCAAACGAGTTATTGAGCAAGAGAAGCAAGTCTCGCAAAACGTCTAAGCCGATCAAACGAGGAGAAGGCTATGCCATTTTCACAAAAGATGTCCCAGCCAAGGATCGCTATCACGTCCATTCCAAGCCAAAGGTATACGCCACACGAAAAGAAGCGGAACAAGCCTTGGCAGAAGCTCTCAAGCAGGGCTGGAAGAAGTCTGAACTCAAAATCCTGAAATACTGATGGAGCAACGTGCCAACATAACATATGATAAAACCAAACTCATGCCTGTTTCGCTTCAGGATGAGGAGTTGCCAAAAATAAAAGCCTACTACAAATACGAACTGGCAGCTATGTATAACGTCTGTACCAAAACCTTCTCTGCCTGGATCCATATGTACCTGGACGACCTCAAGCAATTCGGCTACACCAAGCACACCAAACTACTCCGTCCGGAGATTGTCAGATTTCTGTTTGAAAGGCTGGGGGAGCCTTGATTTTACTAGTTTTACATTAAGCTGGTTCTTTAATGAACTAAGCAGAAACCAAAGGATAAAGGGGACTCATAAGTGGGTCTCCTTTTTTAGTGACAAATGCAAGAAAGAGATGATTCCAAGTAAATTAAGGGCTTATAACCATACGAATGAAGGCTGGGAAATTGTAAATCGTTGGGACTTAATCAAAATGTCCCAGGTGGAATATGATAAGTTCAAAGAACTAAATTTTCCATTATATCTCAAGAAAAACAAGGAGAGTTACAAACTCACTTTTAACAGAGGCCAAAAGACTTTCCGATTCTATCCTGGTGAGATACCAGATGATAAAAAAGGTTCTCCGGGCCTAACAATTTCACACCAAATAGCACAGGAAGTAATTTCTGATTTAAGGACTCTTAATCTCAAACTTACCGACAAACGCTTCAAACCATACAAAAAGGTTGACTTTCGAATAGAAGTAGATCAAATCTTTGAAGAGTTTCGAACAACCGCTAATAACAATGAATATATAGTTGATTTACTGATCGTCTTTTCAAAACCCGAATGGCTAGCCTTGAAATGGAATAGAACATTAGCCCTTGAGGTGTTTGTAACTCATGACGTTGAAGGAAAAAAGATAATTGACTTTGAAAAAAAGCGGGTATCGCTTGCAGAAATAGTTATAGGCTCGAAGCTTAAATTGAAGAAGAGTGCTGCTGAAGTAACTGAAACTGAAGAAAACGAATTGAGACAGGTTATGAAACACGCATTCAATAAACAAATTTTTGGCGACTTACTGGTCGATACCACATCTACCAAATACCTTGAAAATGCTACGATCCAGGAGTTGCTGGCAAAGAATTCTTCCTTAGAGAAAAGGATTCAAAGTGTTCAGGATCAGATGAATGAAATGGTGAGCAGATCAAAGCTAAAAGAGGAGCATATAAGCAAGCTCAATACAATCGTGAAGCGTATTGAGTCTCAGCTACGAGAAAAAGTAAAGAAAAATGCACAACTTCAGAAGGAATTGGATGGTTGGATGAATAAATCCAAGTTTCAACGTCTAGTCGACCTTATTAAGAGGTAAGTTTTCCTACCAGCAATACTGACATTAATACTAGACTTCCTCATTTGAATTTACTAATTTCACATCATGTTACATATATCACATAACATGACTGAGTAATGGCGCAAGGTGATTCAGGAAAAGTAGTAATTGAAGTAGACCCGGAGTTTAAAAAAGCTCTTTATAAAGTGCTTCGCCTAAAAGATTTAACGATGAAAGACTGGTTTGTTCAGCAGGCTGAAGAGTTTATGGAGAATGCTGACCAGCTTATTTTATTTCCAAAATCAAAGAAGGAGAAGGTAAATGAATAGACTGACTTTCACCGGACATGAAACTTTTCATTGCCGACATTTCTGGCTTAAAAAAGGGTATGATTTCTTGAAAGAAGATCATGCCTTTAATGCTGATGATGCTGTAGTCAAATTGGGTGTTGGTAAAAACATGGTTGCTTCGATCAACTTCTGGATGAAGGCGTTTAATCTTAAAAATGAGCAAAATCAGTTGACTGAGATTGCACATGCTTTATTTGATGATCAAAAAGGCTTTGACCCATTTCTGGAGTACGAAGGAACGTTATGGCTCTTGCAGTATCACCTAGTTAAATC
>JBCDHA010000015.1:0-18949 GCA_038750705.1 Bacteroidota bacterium | reverse complement strand
ATGGTGGTGAACATCTTGTGCCTGGCAAGTGTCCTTAAGCTGATTTTAAAGTAGTTCTGAAACATGGCTATAGTATTTGAGTTTGAGTTTTTGAATAACGGTCTTATCAATGAAGGTCTGAGCAGAAGAAGTACATCGATACAGTACTTTAACTGCGGGAAAGACCTCTTCTTCTTTAGATGACCGGCGTAAAGCTCCTCCAGATCACCTTGTATATCAGGGTAATAATCAGGATGACAATACCAACGAAAAAATGCATCTGCTATGCTTTTGATCATATATCAAGCGCTACTTTAGGTATGTCATTCCACAAGGACGTTCTCACATCTTGCGAATGGCGAAGTGCATCTCTTCCATACGCAGTAATAGTAAAGTAACGCTTGGGCTTCCCCCCTCTTAACTTATTGACCTCGCCTAACCGGCTATCGATAAATCCTTTCTTTTCCATCCGCCGAAGCGCAGACTGCATTGCGCCTACACTAACTTTACGCTTCAATCGATTTTCGATTTCTTCTTTTATAGCCACGCCATATGCCTCATTGTAAAGTACACCTACCGTTAAAAGCACTATCTCCTCGAATTCTCCTAATTGATATTTTTTCATCTATTACCTAAATGCAGTATTGTGATTAAACGACTTTGATCAATATACTAATTGTAGTATTGATACGATAAAAACCAAATTAGGTTGTGATTATAGCACCAGGTGGCATGAACTGGCTTTGTGTTTGGGCATCTAACACCTACATTCAACAGGTTATAATTGACACAACAGATAATACACCTAAAAAGTATTCCATGCCTAAGACGCAGCCAAATGAACAAGACTTAAACTTCCTATTTCTCATAATATGTTCAATTTTGCATCGCTTTATTTTTTCCAGACTTAGCATGGCTGAGAATTAGGTGATTTAATATGGACTACTATAATTTCCAAAACCGTAACTTCTCTTCGGGACCTCATTTGTTAGGCGCTATAATGATATTTGCCGGTCTTTTTGTACTTACTACCCCCTACTTCCTTGTTATTACCACAGAAGTCAGCAAGGTTTACTGGCTTAGTGGCAGTACATTGTCCATAGGCCTGATGATTACTTCCTCTTACAAAGGCATTTTGATAAATTTCCAAAACAGGAAGGTTAAAGAATACACGTCCTTCCTCGGCTACAAGTTTGGCACATGGAATTCGCTACCTCAACTAGTCGGCTTAAAATTGACCGCTAAAGAAAGGACGACAACTAACGTAGCCAATGGTATCAGCCCGACATGGTCTGGCAAAGTGAAATTTTATAATCTTGTACTGCTAGATAATGATCATCGACCAGAGTTTACATTTACTTTTACAAGTAAGAAAAAAGCTGAAAAACATGGGCAGATACTGGTTTCAGGGTTGGATCTGACCGTAATAAAGGATTAATGACCAAAGTAGACATTACCATAAAAAAGTTAGACCCTAATGATGTGGACCTGTTTATAACCGTTGTTCAACTCTTTGAAAAGGTATTTGAAATGAAAAATTTCAAACCGCCTGACCGGTACCATTTGAAACAAGTACTGGGAAATCCAGGTTTCTTTGTTTTCATTGCGAAGTTTGAGAATGAAGTTGTGGGTGCCCTTACGGCCTACACATTAGATCAATATTATTCTCAGAAACCGCTTGCCTATATTTACGATCTCGCCGTAGACGAGAAATATCAACGCCAAGGGATTGGCAGTCAGCTCATTTCAGCCATCAACAAAGTCTGCAGGCAAAGGGGTTTCGAGGAAGTGTTTGTTCAGGCTGACAAGGTAGATAATTACGTCATTGATTTTTACCGTTCCACCCAACCTACGGAAGAGGAGGAGGTGGTTCACTTTTATTACACTTTATGATACAACCAAGAATAGTAGTACTTGAGGAAAAGAAGCTCGTTGGTATTTCACTGTCCATGTCACTTACCAACAATAGAACCGGCCAACTCTGGAGTTCATTCGTGCCGCGGCTCAATGAAATCAAAAACACCATCAACAGCAATAAGTTCTCTCTCCAGATCTATGCAGAAGATCATTTTTCAAACTTTAGTCCTGCAAATGAATTCATAAAATGGGCGGCATTGGAAGTAACAGACTTTGGTTCTATACCGGAAGACATGCAATCCCTAGAGCTTCCCGGTGGCCTGTACGTAGTTTTCGATTATAAAGGTTCGAGCCAGGATACCTCCATTTTCAAATATATATTTTCGGAGTGGTTACCAAAATCGGGTTACATTCTTGATGACCGGCCACATTTTGAGCTACTGGGAGAAAAATACAAAAACAATGACCCCGATTCCGAAGAGGAGATCTGGATCCCCGTTAAGAAAATGTTTTACTCTCCTGTAAGGTAGTACATTATTTGCTATACTTCATCAAAAAAATATAACTCAGAAAACAACCAGCATTAGCTCGTTAATTGCCGTAATGGATTGTTAAAGCAGATCCCCCCAGGACGGGGAGCTAGGACATCAATACACCTGAATGGTTAAACTCATATGGTCGGTTCAATGCTGAAATTCCGGAGATGGCCACCAATCAAAATAACAATCCACCTACTGCAAAAGCCATAGATATGTCGTCAAATTGGAGCGACCAGTTCATGGCTGATCAAGTTCACTATAACGAACAAGGTGCAAAAGAAGTAGCTGATCGCTATTTCATTAGATGTACTGCTTGATCCGTGATTCACTCTTGTGCAATAGAATCTACAGGGTTAATCAGCGCTGCTTTTATAGATTGAGAACTGATGGTGAGCCAGGCGATTAGTATAGCCAACGCACCACTAATCGCAAATATCCACCAGTGTAATTCTGTTTTGTAGGGAAATGCATCGAGCCAAACGGTTAAGCCCCAGTAGGCGAACGGAATGGATATAAAAATGGCAACAAGAACAAGCTTGGAAAATTCAGTAGACATAAGTACGATTACTTGCTTGACACTGGCTCCAAGCACCTTTCTTATGCCTATCTCCTTAATCCGTAGCTCAGCGGTAAAGGATGCTAATCCGTAGAGGCCGAGGCATGCCACCAATATGGCCACAATGGTAAAAAAGGTAAATACAGTCATGAATTTCTGATCGGCTTGATACTGCTTATCATAGTCCTGATCCAGAAATTCATATTCAAAAATTCCGTTCGGCATTATTTCTTTGTATTGCGCTTCAATAAGCTCAATGCCTTCAGCGTACCGCTCGGCCTGAAGTTTTACAGATAAGTAGCCTGGCCTGCGCTGACCGTTCATCACCATTATAAATGGATCGATGGCTCTGTTCACAGACATGAAATGAAAATCCTCAACTACTCCAATGACATAACCCCTTCTATTTCGCCATCGAAGTTGTTTGCCAAGCGCCTCCTCAGGATCGGTCCATCCAAGACGAAGCATCCCGGATTGATTTAATATGAACGCTTCATTTTCATCTGTACCATAATTTTCGTCAAAACCTCGGCCTGCCAATAACTTTAATTCATAATTATCAATAAAGTCATAATCTACTGCCAGGTAACGCATGTCGCTCCATTCAGCTTCATCATCCCAACCCAGCCGTACCACATTATTGGCCAATTCCCTACCTGGCACGCGCGAAGATATACTCGCCCCTTTTACCTGGGTAAAATCCGTTAGCCGGTCTCTCAGTTGTGTGAAGTCCCGGAGTGCATTGTTTGCGAACTTGGTAGGTATTACTATAATTCTTTCTTTCTCAAACCCCAGGTCCTTGCTTCGCATAAAGTCCAATTGGTTGAAAACTACCACCGTACCTGTAATGAGTACCACTGAAACGGTGAATTGAAAAACAACAAGGAATTTTCTTAATAGGTTGCTCTTACGGCCTCCTTTAAAATTACCCTTTAAAGTAGTGACCGGTTGAAACCCCGACAAAAACAAAGCAGGATAACTGCCTGAAAATAACCCTACAAAAATTGATATCCCCAATAGAAATAAAAACAGGAAAGGGTTGCCAAGTGGTGAAAGGGTAAGGGCTTTGCCGGTAAATTCGTTAATAGCTTCAATTCCAAACGCGGTAGCCACCATCGAAATCAGCAAAGCAATTAGTGTTATGATCATAGATTCGCCAAGAAACTGGGCCACCAACTGGTTGCGGTAAGCCCCCACAACCTTTCTCAACCCCACCTCTTTCGCTCTCATTGCCGAACGGGCCGTAGCCAAATTCATGAAGTTAATACAGGCTATGACCAAAATAAAAATACCGACTACCATAAATATATAGACGTAGGATGCTTTGCTATTCTCGGAAATTTCATAGCGCAAATCTGAATAAAGATGGATGTCTTCAATGTTTTGGAAAAAGTACTCCTGGCGATAGCCAGAGCCGTCCTCCTGATCTGCAATGTAGTTTCTTGAAATAAACTTCACTTTATCAGTAAGCGCTGCCAGGTCTGTACTTTGCTCCAGCTCCAGGTAAGTATATGTACTAAAATTCCACCAGCCTGTCATATACTCATTCATGGCATACCTGGTTTGCAGAGATGCGAGAAAATCAAATTGCAAGTGCGAATTCGGTGGCAGATCGTCCAGAATTCCGGTGATCTCAAACTCAACAGAATCCTCGGGCATGAAAAGGCTTTGACCAATTACGTCAGTGGAGTTAAAATACTTCATTGCCGCATGCTTTGAAATGACCATGGTAAATGGTTTCGTCAAGGCATTGAGCGGATTTCCTTTAGCCAGTGGGAAAGTAAAGAGCTGAAAAACATTGGAATCAGCTAAATATACCTCCTCGAAAAACCGATCTCCATTGCTTGGTTTTTCAATTATTTTGTTCCCATCCACCTGAATTCTCACCTGCTGCAACACCTCAGGGTAGTCATCTACCATCCTTTCTCCCACTACCGGCCCCATGGTTGCATTTATTTCACTACCGGCGTTATTGGGAAGGTAGTAAATGCATCCCAGCCGATGTATGTTCTTTGATTTTTCATGGAACTTATCAAAAGACATCTCATCAAAAACAAACAAAAAGATGATAATGGAACAGGTAAACCCGATAGCAAGCCCAAAGATATTTAAGGCTGAATACACTTTGTTTTTAATGATCGACCTTAGCGCAACTTTCAAGTAATTTTTAAACATAGATAGAGGTTTAATACATTACTTACCAAATTGCCAATGGTTACAACAAAATGAAATAATGATACGAAAAGCACATTTAAGTGATGACCTTAACATAGCAAATATCTACAACTACTACATACTCAACTCCATGTCAACCTTTGAAGAGCAACCGGTAAGTCAAGGAGAAATGAGATTAAGAATAGAACAGGTACAGGTGTCACTTCCCTGGCTGGTTTATGAGACGAACAATGAAATACGAGGCTATGCCTATGCCACTCAGTGGAAGCCAAGAAGCGCCTACAGAAACACGGTTGAAAGTACGGTTTATGTAAGATACGACTCATATGGAAAAGGCATTGGAAGACAGCTTTACGAGAAATTAATAGAAGAGTTAAAGGCCTTAAAACTTCATGCCGTGTTAGCCGGAATTACACTCCCGAATGAGGCAAGCATGGTGCTTCATGAAAAACTCGGGTTCACTAAAGTAGGGAAGCTCAAAGAGGTAGGATACAAGTTTGAAAAATGGGCGGACGTGGGGTATTGGGAGCTGATATTCAATGAACTTAACTAGTATTTAAAAGCAACGCAATGACTGGATTTAAACTGTTACTTATCATTACTGGTAACTCACTAAATTTTCTGAACAAGAAAAAGGTGTCTTTAAAGTGGCCCGAGTAAGAAATCATTAAATTCATGGCTATGAAAATTCTCCGAATCGCGTTTGCCGTGTCTTCAGCATTTATAATTAGTTGTTCCAGTCCTGCAGAACCTGTTATCAGTCTATTTGAACAACTCCGGGAGCTTCCTTCTCGGAGTAGTACTAAGGAATACCTGACCAGTCCCTACGTTACGGCTGGAGATAGAGTGTATTCAGTAGGTCACCAAGATGGCAGCTTCCCTGATTTGGGGTGGCATGTCACCGGTGAAATGGGAGGTGTTTGGGATCATCCCATTAAGCTCATGGACGGATTCCAGTTGGCCATTGGTTCAGAAGAGCCAACTTGCCTCGGCAACGCTCAAACATTCACCAACTATCCGGCATCAAACCAACACGAATATGAGTCCATTGAAGGTGTAAAGGTGACTCGAATGCAATTTATACCTGATGGAATAGAGGGAATGATTGTGGAATATAATCTCGAAAATACAAATACAACGCCATTAGATCTGAAGCTTCTATTTACGGGACGTTTTGATCTAAGGCCGGTTTGGCTGGCAGAGAGACAAAATATTGTGGATGGTAAAGATACTTATGAATATGTGGAAGGCAACATAGTTGTTAAAGATGGAAATAACGATTGGTTTGGTGTATTGTCTTCTTCTCTGCCTATTGAAAACGTTGACGACCAATCTCCATGCCCAATGGAAAACACGGGTCTGGGGGTGAATACAGTGTTACACCAGAGCCTCAGACTGGAAATCGGGCAACATAAAGTTGTACAATACTATATTTCAGGGTCTTATGAAAACAAGGCTGCAGCGGTAAATACAAACTCAAATCTCAAAGTTAATGCCGGGAATTTGCTTAAGGAAAAAGTCGAACGTCTCAAGCAACTCAACGCTTTTAACCAATTGACCACACCAATAGACGACATGAATAACATGTACGAGTGGATTCGGTATAATAACGATTGGCTCATGAGAGAGGTCCCCGGCCAGGGCCGTGGGATTTCGGCAGGCATTCCTGACTATCCGTGGTGGTTTGGTACGGATTCAGGTTACGCCCTGGAAGGCCTCTTGGCGCAGGGGCAGTGGGAAGATGCACTGGCAACCATTGCGCTTATTATGAAGTTATCTCATGATAAGAATGGAGAGTCCGGCCAAATTATGCATGAAGCTTCAACGAACGGAGTGGTTTTTAACCCGGGTAATCTGAATACCACACCCCGTTTCATTCAGACATTATGGATGGCGTATTCCTGGACTGGCAAAGATGAACTGCTCGCAAAATATTATGACTGGGCAAAAAAAGGGATCGCATGGATCGAAAGTCAGGATAAAGATGGCAACGGCTATGCTGATGGGCCCGGCATGATGGAAATTCATGGGCTCCATACCGAAATGATCGATGTGGTAGCCTACCAGGAGCAGGCCTATCGCGCAGCAGCAAATTTCGCAAACGCCAGTGGTGAACAAGAACAGGCCAATTCCTATGTTAAAAAAGCTCAGGTATTAAAAGAGAAAATTAACTCTGAGTGGTGGGCGCCGGATTTCTCTAGTTATGCCGATTTCCGGGCGACTAAAGAACAGGCGGTTGAGCTCATTGAAGCAGCCATCATCAGGGCAGATACGTTAAAAAAGCCCTGGGCGGCAGATGAACTGAAAAATACGTTGGACAAGGTAAAAACAACCCGTTCTGACGGTACCCAGGCTTATGTAGCTCACCATAACTGGGTTGTTAATACCCCTCTGGAAACAGGGAGTGCCGATGCTGAAAAAGCGGAGCTTGCCCTAGAAGTGGCCAAAAAATATCAAAATCGTTTTGGAATGTTCGTCACGGGTATTGATCGTGATGAGGAACAAGAAGCGGCCACCAAGTGGAAGGCCTTCAGCTATGTAGGCGCTGTAATGACGCTACCCACGGGCGTTCAGGCCATAGCAGCCGCAAGATACGGGAATACCGACCTTTCTTATGACTACCTTAAGCGGCTCCTAAATTCATTTGGCTATGCCTTACCCGGTTCAATGTACGAAGTAAGTCCTGATTTTGGTATGGTCACCCAGGCATGGAATAGTTATGCTGTAGCGGTTCCAATCGTTCAATATTATTTTGGAGTTACACCACTGGCACATCAGAAAAAAGTTGCTCTTGCGCCTCAACTACCGGAAGAATGGCCATCCGGAAAGCTTGAAAACATAAGAATTGGCAACAACTTACTGACACTCAATTGCACTTCAAATCAAGAGCAAAACACCGTTTGGGAAATCACGCAAACTCAAGGTGATTGGACGGTTGAGTTAACGCTCCCTGTTGAAACGGCAGTACTGAACGGCCAAACCGTTGAAGCTGAAAGCGGAGTTTTTACCCTAAGTGGTTTAGAAAATAAAATTAATTATTAACTCAGGAGCGGATGGCAATAACCGGGTCCAGCCTGGCCGCCAATGCAGCAGGAATTATTCCTGAAACAGTTCCTATAACAGTGGACACACCGAGGCCTATAGCAATATTTTTAACAGTGAGGGAAACCACCAAGGAGCCCAGGGGTATAAAGGTGATAAAATAAACAAGGATCAAACCGGCTAACCCACCGATCACACTCAAGAAAATTGCTTCGAAAAGGAACTGAAAAAGAATGAAGTAGTTCTTTGCTCCAAGCGATTTCTGAATGCCTATAATACTAGTACGCTCTTTAACAGATACGAACATAATATTGGCGATACCGAAACCACCAATCAAAATAGAGAACCCCCCTATAATGGTACCTGCAATACTCAAGACGTCAAAAACCTTCCCTATCTCATTGGCTATGGCTTCTGGTCTGTTGATGGCAAAATTATCTTCTTCTCTGGGTTTAAGTCCACGTTTTGTACGTATAAAGCCTGTGATCTCGCCTTCAAGTTCTAAAAGCCCCAAATCTTCTTCCGATCCTTTAGCAATAATTGTAGCGCCTATTTCCCTTGATCTTCCTGTTCCTGTTGTGTAAAACTTACGATAGCTACCGAAAGGAATAATGACTAACTGATCTTTACTACTAACTCCAAGGAAGCTTTCTCCTTCACGCTTTAGCGCACCTATTATAAGAAATTTATTGTTTTTAATTCTTATTTCCTCGCCAAGAGGACTCTCTCCATTCGGGAATAAGGCCTTTTTAACCTCATCACCGATAATGACAACATTACTGTTAGAACCCATTTCATTTTGCGAGAAGTATCTACCTTCTGTTATATTAAGTTCAGTAACGTCCTGGTATCCATAGCTAACACCTAAAAATGAAGTCTCATTGAAGCTGTTATTCCCCCTGGATACTATACCACCCGCTTGGGATGTAATGGCGAGACCGGTTTGGCTGGTAAGTCTTTTTTCAAGCATATCAAACTCCGCTAAACTCGGATTAGGCCTATTGCGGTAGGAAAGCCATTCTTCTCTGGACTTAATTATGAATGGCATTTTTGATATATAAAGAATGTCTGAACCTAAAAAGTTAAAGCTCTCCTTGACATTCTTTTCCAAAGAATCCACAAGTGTGAAAACCGTGATGATAGCAAATATGCCAATGGTTACACCTAATAAAGAAAGTACCGTACGAAGTACATTAGTGCGTAACGCGTTCCATGCAAAACTAAAGCTCTCGAAAATTAATTTTAGTACAAACACTGCCTTGTATTTAACCTTTATATAAAGTCAACTTTTCATTCGTTATTACCGTTCTTACAAATAAGAATAAGACGCTCATTTTGTCAGTTAATTGACTATCTTTGCAAGCTAATTTTTATAACGCACCCCATCGTTATTTAATACGTCAAAATTAAATATGAAATTATCAGAATTCAAGTTTGATCTACCGACCGGATTGGTAGCATTATATCCGGCTGAAAATCGTGATGAATCCAGGCTAATGGTAGTACACCGTGACACTGGTGAAATAGAGCATAAAATCTTCAAAGACATAGTCGACTACTTTGATGAAGGCGATATGATGGTATCAAATGATACCATGGTATTTCCTGCCCGGCTGTACGGCAATAAGGAAAAAACAGGTGCTAAAATTGAAGTATTCCTGCTCAGAGAGCTTAATGAAGAACTTCACTTGTGGGATGTGCTGGTAGATCCCGCCAGAAAAATAAGAGTAGGCAATAAGCTTTACTTTGGTGATGGTGATTTAGTTGCAGAAGTTATTGATAACACTACCTCAAGAGGACGGACTATCCGCTTTCTATTTGATGGCACTGATGAAGAGTTCTACAAAACCATAGATACGCTGGGTGAAACACCACTCCCCAAATACATTAACAGGGAGGCAGAGCCAAGTGACAAAGAAAGGTTTCAAACCATCTATGCAAAAAATAAGGGTGCAGTAGCAGCGCCTACCGCGGGACTACACTTTACCCCTCAGTTATTAAAAAGGCTGGAAATAAAAGGGGTTGATCGCGCTTATATTACGTTACATATAGGTCTGGGCACATTCCGCCCGGTAGATGTCGAAGACCTCACAAAGCATAAAATGGACTCAGAAAACTTCTTTGTTCGTGAGCCAACAGTAGCTATGGTAAATAAAGCCATTGATAACAAAAATAAGGTATGTGCGGTGGGAACCACCACCATGCGAGCTTTGGAATCGGCTGTTTCTGCCAGTAACAGGCTAAAACCAAAAGAAGGGTGGACTGATAAGTTTATTTTCCCGCAATACGATTTCAAAATTTGTAATGCTATGATCACAAACTTCCATAGCCCTGAGTCTACCTTACTTATGATGGCTGCGGCATTTGGAGGGTATGAGGTAATCATGGAGGCTTATAAAGTGGCTATGAAAGAAAAGTATCGTTTCCTGACTTACGGCGATGCGATGCTAATCATCTAAGGAACATTATTTTAATTCAAAGCTGCCGTTTTTGGCAGCTTTTTCTTTTTACATGGATGAGCCAAAAGGAATTTGCCATAATTGTTGCGGGTGGTAAAGGAACCCGAATGAAGAGCAACATACCTAAGCAGTTCATGCTTTTGAACGGCCTTCCGGTATTGATGCATACATTAAATAGCTTTTTCGATTACTCGGATGACATCAATATCATACTAGTTCTGCCAGAAGATGAGCTTGAAACCTGGGAAAAGCTATGTGCTCAGTACAACTATACTAACCCTGTTACCATAGTTTCCGGTGGAGAGAGCCGGTTTCAGTCGGTCAGAAACGGATTAAGCAAAATAGAAGAGCATAGTGGTCTTGTAGCCGTACACGATGGTGTCAGGCCACTGGTGGGGAAAGATATCATTAGTGCATCATATAGGCTGGCAGCGGTCCATGGCAGCGCTGTAGCGGCCGTAAGATTAAAGGAATCACTTCGAAAAACAGACCAGGATAACACAAAAGCGGTGGACCGGTCAAATTACAGGATGATCCAGACCCCACAAACCTTTGACCTTGAACTGATAAGAAAAGCGTATGGTATTAAAGAAGGATCCAGTTTGACAGATGATGCCAGTGTGGCGGAAAAATCAGGACATGTAATATCTCTTTTTGAAGGTAGTTATTCGAATATTAAAATAACTACACCGGAGGATATCTTTATTGCAGAAGCTCTTTTAAAAAGATAAATAAAAAGCCGATACAGAAATGCATCGGCTACCGTTAATATATTTTTCTAAGGCACTAGTACTCGTCCTCATTAAAGAAGAAATCTTCCTTAGTAGGGTAATCCGGCCAGATCTCCTCAATATTTTCATATGGCTGACCATCGTCCTCTAGTTCCTGGAGATTTTCTACAACTTCTAAAGGCGCTCCCGTCCTTATCGAATAATCAATCAATTCATCCTTTGTTGCTGGCCAAGGTGCATCTTCTAAATAAGATGCTAATTCTAATGTCCAATACATAGTTTAATCCCTCCTATGTTTACCTAGTCAATTTTGGTGCAAATATAAAATTTAAAACGTGAATTCAAACTTTGACCATCTTTATTTACGGCCATCTTCGAATTCGCTCTTATTACGATTGCAAACGATGGCATATCAGTAAAAGTTTAGTCCAACTCAAATAATATTTATTTTTTTTAAAAGCCGAATGCAGTTAGAAAAGATAAATTTGTCAACCAACCAATTCTTATTATCATATACTATGAGCGACCAAAAGGTAATCTTCTCTATGGCAGGGGTAAGCAAAATTTATCCCCCAAACAAACAGGTTCTTAAAGATATATATCTGTCCTTTTTTTACGGAGCAAAAATTGGTGTACTTGGCCTTAACGGATCGGGCAAATCATCATTGCTAAGAATTATTGCCGGCTTGGATAAAGAAATAAGAGGTGAAGTAGTTTTTGACGGAAGTTATTCAATTGGCTTATTAGAGCAGGAGCCACTGTTAGATAAGTCAAAAACTGTTAGGCAAGTAGTAGAAGAGGGTGCGGCAGAAACCGTAGATCTACTTAAGGAATTCGAGGAGATAAATCTCAAATTTGCTGAACCTGAAATACTCGAAGATCCTGATGCCATGGAAAAGCTCATTGAGCAACAGGGCGCAGTACAGGAAAAACTAGACCAGTTAAATGCCTGGGAACTGGATAATAAACTTGAGCGGGCTATGGACGCACTTCGTACCCCTCCCGGAGATGCCAAAGTCGAACATTTGTCTGGCGGAGAGAAACGGAGGGTGGCTTTGTGCCGACTGCTTTTGCAAGAGCCGGATATTCTATTGTTAGACGAACCTACCAACCACCTGGATGCGGAGTCGGTACACTGGCTTGAACAACATCTGCAACGCTATGCCGGTACAGTGATAGCCGTAACTCATGACCGGTATTTTTTAGATAATGTAGCGGGCTGGATCCTGGAACTCGACCGCGGAGAAGGCATCCCCTGGAAAGGGAATTACTCTTCATGGTTAGATCAAAAACAGAAGAGGCTCGCCCAGGAAGAAAAAACAGAATCAAAGCGGCAGAAAACACTCTCGCGCGAACTAGAGTGGGCTCGTATGAGTCCAAAAGGACGACACGCCAAGGCAAAGGCGAGGTTAAGCGCTTATGATAAACTGCTTAGCCAGGAAACGAAAGAGCGTGAAGAAAAGCTTGAACTCTTTATTCCACCGGGAGAACGATTAGGAGATAAGGTGATAGAAGCACATGGGGTTTCTAAAGGATTCGGTGATAAGTTACTCTATGAGAATTTGGAGTTCTCTCTTCCCAAAGCGGGAATCGTTGGCATCATAGGCCCGAACGGAGCAGGTAAGACTACCCTTTTTAAAATGATAACCGGGCAGCTGGAGCCGGACACCGGTACATTCGAAGTGGGTTCGACGGTAGATATTGCCTATGTAGATCAAGAACACGACGACCTAAAACCGGAAGACAGTGTTTGGGAGGCAATAACCGGAGGGAATGAGCTCATAGAGCTAGGAGGCCGCCAAATAAATAGCCGGGCTTACGTAAGTAAGTTTAACTTCGGAGGCTCAGATCAGAATAAGAAAGTAAGGGAACTCTCCGGCGGCATGCGAAATCGTGTTCATTTGGCTATTGCTTTGAAACAAGGGGCCAACTTATTGCTGCTTGATGAACCAACCAACGACCTGGATGTAAACACGTT
Source organism: Bacteroidota bacterium (assembly GCA_038750705.1). Lineage (GTDB taxonomy): Bacteria > Bacteroidota > Bacteroidia > Cytophagales > Cyclobacteriaceae > Fulvivirga. The sequence goes on along the minus strand of JBCDHA010000015.1, from coordinate 5,633 downwards.
GAGAGCGCTGGAAGAAGGCCTGGAAAATTTTGGAGGTTGTGCCGTGATCATTTCTCACGACAGATGGTTTCTTGATCGGGTTTGTACTCATATACTCGCTTTCGAGGGTGATTCACAAGTAACCTGGTTTGACGGCAACTTCAGCGAATATGAAGAGTTTAGAAAACAAAAGTTGGGAGATGTTACTCCGAAGAGGATAAGGTACAAAAAGCTTGGTTAACGGATTTCTTTGGAATATCTATAGGTTTGATTAATCGTGTCAAACTCCACAAATTCACCTATTTTATTTAATGCATTAAGATAGTTATATACCTGTCGCTTCGACATACCGAGTGTTTCAGCCATACGGTCAGCATTGCCACTTTTACGGCTTCTTATAAGCTCGTCTATTTCAATGTATCGCTTTATGATTTGATGCAGTGCCACCAGGGTTTATTCAAGAGACCATTGATATATCTTCTTACCTCCGGCTACAGATTTTGGTTCAAACCAAATTCTGGCTAACAACCGGTGGGTCTTGCTACGTATAGCAATGGTGTTTTTCTCTTTAGAAAAGAAAAGACCCTTCTTTAGCTTTTTGTCCACAAATAATTCTTCTAAATACTCGAATGCCATCCAGCATAACTGGTGTTTGCAAATCGAATTATATGCAAACTCAATTTTTTCATCAAACTCAGAAGACTCCAGTCGTTCTAAAACGGGATAATTAGCCTCTTTCATTACATTATGTACAGGTAAAATTTTGAATCCTATAAGCTAATGCGTTAATTTCGGTGCACTGGTAGTGCAGTGAATAATCACATTATTAAATATTAAACAAATAAAGTCAAGTATTTTGACATAGTCAAGTTAATTGACTTTTAACTGTGTGCTTTTATGGATTTTGGTAAACGACTGAAGGAATCTCGAGCAAAAAGGGGATTAAGCCAAGAAGAACTTGCATACGAGGTAAACCAGAAGACTAATGGTTCTATCAAGCGCAATACCATTTCAAACTACGAGAACAATGTGTCACGCCCGGATTATGATACTTTAAGCGCTCTGGGGGAAATTTTAGAAATTAGTATTGACAATCTGTTAAATCTGAAGCAGCAGGATTATAATTCGATAGCCGCAGAGAGCATGGCAGTATACGCTACAAGTAAAACACTTGCAAACGCAGAAAAAAGAGTAGCTAAAATTAGTGATGCTGCCGAATCAGTATCTGATAAAGCAGCTTTAGCGAAGTTATTGAATGAGTCTGTCAAACTTAATAATCAACTCATCGATCATGCGAAAAAGCTCTACATAAAAAACAAGCAAGCCATCGAGTTTATAAACAAAGGCTTGGATATTGAATAAAGGGTATCCACTTTTATATAGTGAAAAGGTTATATCTCGTACGTCACGCTAAATCAAGCTGGGATTTTCCTGAGCTTACCGACCATGACCGTCCGTTAAACAAGCGCGGCAAACGCGATGCGCCTGAAATGGGTAGAAGATTAACAGAAAAGCATATTCTACCGGATTTAATGGTATCCAGTACAGCTTTAAGAGCGATGACTACCTGTCAAGTAATTGCCGAATCTATCGGTTATCCGGAAGCTAGAATAATTGGTGATAGAAACGTTTTCCATGCCGGAAGCGGAACACTGCTACAAGTGGTTAGGAATACCACTGAGAAGGCAGATAGCTTAATGCTTTTTGGTCATAACCCGGGATTCACAGATTTTGCCAATCGTTTGGCACGAACAAACATTTGGAATATACCTACCTGTGGTGTTTTTGCCTGTACTTTTTCAGTGGATAGCTGGTCGGAAATTGAATTTGGAAAAGGCATGATGACCTTTTACGACTATCCCAAAAAAAGTACAGAAGGAACTATCTGAAAAGGTAGGTCATCCTGACTTTGAGAAAGATCTTACTCAGCTCAAGTGACTGGTTGAAGATACTTCCTTTGTCAGAATGACTTGAAATAATGGTTTTCTACCTTTTGAGGCAGCCCGTACTACTGATTATTTACTCTGGATAACCTCAGTCTCCATAGTCTCACGATTTTTCACATAGGTCTCTAACCATTGGTCCTGCTCCCAAAGCAAGTGCATAATGCTCTCTTTAGCTCTGTAGCCGTGGCTTTCTTTGGGAAGCATTACTAATCTTGCCGTAGCGCCCAAGCCCTTGAGGGCGTTAAAATAACGTTCACTCTGCATAGGATACGTACCTGAATTGTTGTCAGCTTCGCCATGGATCAGCAGTAGCGGAGTCTTCATCTTATCGGCGTGCATAAAAGGCGACATGGTATAATACGTCTCAGGGGAATCCCAGTAAGATCGCTCTTCACTTTGAAAGCCAAATGGAGTTAACGTCCTGTTATAGGCTCCGCTTCTCGCTATTCCGGCTGCAAAGAGATCGGAATGAGATAAAAGATTCGCTACCATGAAGGCTCCATACGAATGGCCTCCCACTCCTACTCTGTTCCTGTCAATATAACCCATCTTATCAACCGCGTCTATAGCAGCTTTCGCATTGGCCACAAGCTGTTTTCTGAATGTGTCATTAGGTTCTTCATCCCCCTCTCCTACTATTGGAAAGGCTGCGTCATCCAGAATGACATAGCCTCGGGTAGCCCAATAAATAGGAGAGCCATAATAGGGATAGATAAACTCATTGGGGTTGGTTGTACTCTGGCCGGCGCTTTGCTTGTCTTTGTATTCCCTTGGGTACGCCCATAATATCATAGGCTTCTTTTCCTTTTTCTCTTTATCGTAGCCCACCGGCAGGTATAAGGTTCCGTTCAAATCCAAACCATCATCACGCTTATAACTGATCACCTCTTTCTCGATACCCTGCAAACTTTTGAATGGATTTTCGAAAAAGGTCATCGGCGTTAGCTTGTTCTTCTTATATATGTTGCGTTTATAGTAATTGGGAAACTCTGTCTGCGATTCTATTCGCACTAAAATCTCCCCTTTTTTCATATCTAAAGCAGTATATAAGTTTTCTAACTTGTCAGTATAAGTGGATTCATATACTCTGCTTTTCTTTAAAGACTTTAGATTCAGTTTGTCTACAAACGGAAACTGGCCTTTCTCAGAAAAGCCGTCACCCATCATAAAGAGATGGCCGTCAACCACGTCAAGTACCTGCTTGTCATATTCGTTCTTTGTCATAACAAAATCGCCCGGATCGCTATACCTATCCTGATAGTTCCTGTCAGTTAATATTTGGGGCTGCTCAGAAGCGTTAGAAGGGTTGAATAAGTACACTTTAGTGTTCCTTGTATTCCACCAATAGTCATAGGCTACGGCTGTATTCGCATTTCCCCATTCTATGCCGGAAAATCTACCCACCGTTTTCATCATCGGTATCCCCTCCCCATCAAATGGCGCACTCAACTGGAATACCTCGTCTCTAAAAGGAACTTCATTTTGAGGGTCTCCGCCATCTAATGCCTCTGCCCAAACTAATGTAGCCGGCTGGTCGGCGCGCCATTGCATAGATCTTCGCCCCTCACGGGTAGCCATAAAACCTTTCGGCATTACCTCCATTAAAGGAACCTGCATCACCGTTTTTACAAGATTTCCACTTTTGTCGAAAACAGAGGCCTCTGTTGGGAAACGCCTATAAGTAACAATATAGGAAAATGGCCGTTTCACCTGACTCACCATAACGTATTCTCCATTGGGGCTGAAGGAAATACCCGTATACATCGCTGTGGGTAGCCAATCTTCAACTTCACCTGAAATACTCACTTTCTTTATTTGCGATAAGGCCAATTGCTCAAAATTTTGCTCATCATTCGGATTTTTCAATAAATCCTGATAGGTTCTGTTTTGCGCTTTAGCGCCGGCGCTAACTGACACAGTAGGACCCTGAGGAACAGCTGACGCAGTATTAATCAGAGCCTTTCGATCCGGTGGCAGCATTTTTACAAGTAATGCCTTGCTATCGGCAAACCAGGCCACAGGTGTTCTCATATTAGCATTTACTTCAGGTCCGGTTAACTTTTTAGCACTTGCCCCGGCAATGTCTAACACCCAAACTTCAACACCAGTAGAGGTAGTGTGGGTGAAACTCATCATTTTCTCATTAGGCGACCATCGGAAGTTAGCCAACCGTGGGCTGGCCGGCAAGCCGCTTATCGGTTTGATTTCTCGTGCATTGGCGTCCTTTATTTTTATATCGTTATAATAGGTGGTTCGGCTACCAATGTTCGTTTTAGGATTAATTCGAAGACCTCCAAGCCTCAACTCTTCTTCTGAAAGCTCGGCAATAGTTTTGTAGGCGTTACGATACAGCAAAACAATATTTTCAGCTTTGCTATCAATACGGACCCAGGGTGCCAAAGGAGCATCTACCAGTTGTTTAATCTCTTCAGGAGGCTCTTGGTAAGTGAGTGCGCCTTGTGCGCACAATTGCAGATAACCAATTAAAGCAAATGAAATCAGAAGTATTCTTTTCATCATTAGTGATATTTTATTTTTGACGATGAAATTAGGAAAGAACCAGATATTTTATTTTACCGCTTACGTATTTTGATCTGCATTAAAACTTTTTCATCATAGTACACGACAAAGGTTTAAAACACTACCTATTGGGAAGATCCATCAGACGAATCTTCAATTCAATGTGCGGTAATCTGGCTTTTTTACTGTTCTACTCATATTTTTTACCGGCGTCCGAGAAAAGATTTTTTGATTTGGAATCATACGCTAAAACACCCTTTAAATTCCCTCAAGGTCAATTGTTAGTTACTCCCGCCATTTGGCGGGTGGGGGTAGTTTTCAGCTTTGAAGAAAAATCTTTTTTTCGGACGTTTTAAGACACTTTTTTCGTGTTCAAAAAATTAAGCCGGACACTAGTATATGTTTTTATTCATGGGATGGTTTGATTCTGGTTTTTGTTGTGTGCGTAGTTTTTTAATAAATGCCGAGGTAGGATTTTAGTTAAAGAGCCTCTCCTTTAATATACCCTTTTCGTTAAAACGATATCCTACAAAAAGCTTGACATTACTCGATGCAGCGTTTACATCCAACTGATCTATTTCGTAGCTAATCCCTTGGTTTACAAAGCTTAACCCACCAAAAAAAGTATCGCTGTTATAACCCATGGCAGCACGAATATTCAAAATAGGCCGAATGTTTAAATCATTGGTCTCCTTGTTTTCAGTGGCATAACGCGACCACAGATGGGCCGGCCCCGCAGACAAGCTCAGGTTTAGATAGAACCGTTCGTAAATGAAATTCTGCGTGTACCCCGGCAAAACACCAAGAGCCGTAAAACGTCCGCTGCTTACATGCAAACCTGTGGGTAACTCCGCCTGGGTCTGGGCCGGTATAAGGGTAGAATCACCCAAAAAGCGAAAAGTGGAAACAGAAAACCCTAATAGAAAAGAGCCCGAATTTCGCAGTTGAATATCGGCCTGGTTATAAGCAGAGCGGTATGAAAACTTATCATGGTTGAAAATATAAAAGGCGTTAAACTGAAGATTAGTCAACGTTAAATCATCACGTTGGGGAAAGGGATTCCCACGTTGCCATTCGTCATTGTGGTCGTCCGGTTTATCAAGATAAAAGCCAGAATAGCGTTGAATATTGATATCCGCTCCCCAACGCTTCATATACAAATTCGCCTGGAAGTCAAAGGCATCGGTT
>JBCDHA010000014.1:0-18953 GCA_038750705.1 Bacteroidota bacterium | reverse complement strand
CTGCAAAGTAACTCTTTTTTTGAGGAAATTTCCAAATCAATTTTTTGTATATGTCTATGGCCTTATCCTTTTTGCCTTGAGCTAGCAGTATTTGGGCCAGGTTCTCCGAAATTAAGTCTTCGCTGTAAACGGTACTTTTTTCCGATAGGTCGGTTTGATCTGCTTCTGTAGCTTTTATGGTTTTCGCTGATATTCTTGGTTCTTTATCAATAAACCTTTCAATTATTTCACTTTGACTTTCGGGGCTAAGCCTTTCTGTTAGTACTTTTTTTTTTGCAGGAGCGGTTTTTTTATCACTTTGCTTTGCCGCTGTTTTAGAGCTTTTTTTCCGTGTTGAAGTACCAGTGACCTCAGGTGTTTTGTTCGTTGTATCTTTTTTAGCGGCCGATTTGTTAGCAGTCGACTCGGATTTGGCTACTGTAGATGATGTTTTTGCTTTGGTAGTTTTGGAATCGGTTTTGGCAGGTGTTTGCTTCTTTTTTGAGATCGATTTGGCGGTACTGGCTCGGGTTGAGACAGACTTGCTTTTTGCTGCTGTACCAGGTTTAGTATGAGTTGTAGCTGACCTCGAGGAGGCTTTTCTAACCGGAGTTATTTTTTCAGGTGGTTTTTCAACAGATGATAATGCCTGCGCCATGTAATTAGCCTTACTTTTTTTAAGAGCGGCTAAATCTTCCCATACTTCTTTTATAAGATCATCTGAAGAGTGAAATAATTCATTGGTATTTACGGTTACAACCTTACCTTTTTTGACAGATACAATGTCATTTTCACTTTCTTCTTCAGGTTGTGAAACTTCACCTTTCCTATTACCTGCTTCAGGCGGGTTTTTTTTGCGCTTAACTTCGGCCTGCACTTTTACGTCCGGTCCGCTTTGAATTATATCCTTTAGAACGGATCTGTCAGAAGCGTACATAGCTGCGTAGTTCAGAGATTGTTTTACAATATCTGTCTTAGCATCATGGTTGGCTTTTGCCACTAGCGTATGTAATATCTGACTATACGGATGATCCTTTACCAGATCATGGAGATCAATGCGATCTTGAGCGGAAAGGCCACTATAATTACCTACAACTTGCCTAAATCTTTGCTTATTCAAAACAAATGTTTTTGCCGACTTTTTGGATGATAGTAAGTAAAAGTATATCAAATATTACCAATTGGCAACCGTAGCATTGAATATGTCTAAAATTATCTGGTCAAAAATTCTGTTCAGTAGATCGGCCTCGATGGTTGTAATATTTAGGTCGTTATCAAAATCTTCAAAAAATGAAAACGTCTTATTTTCAAAACTAAAATTTTCGTCGGTGGTGTTTACATAAGAAACGCTGACGGTTATCGTAAGTCTTGTTAACGCGGCTGCATCGCCAACATCATCCGTACCTGTGGCCGTTGGGGCTACGGGAGTCAAACGATAATTGCTGACTACACCCTCTATTTGTAATTCACCTTTTTCTTCGACCTTCGTCAAATTGGTATTCCTCTGAAAGTAGTCAGTGAGCTGGTTGGTAAATGTTTGTGCCATATCAGGAGGCCCACCATCGGCGTCATTGTAAAAGTTTTGAATAGAAATGGTTTCCGCGGTTATGGCAACGCCTGTAAATGAATATACACCACATCCGGTTAGAAAAAGAGCTGCGCCTACAAATGATAATAGTATTTTATAGATCTTCAAGTTCGTACTGTTTTATTTTTCTATACAAAGTTCGTTCCGAAATTCCGAGATCCTGAGCTGCGTATTTTCTCTTATTTCTGTTCTTTTTTAGGGCTTTAATTATTAACTCACGCTCTATCTTTTCCAGCGAAAGTTCTTCTTCCTCAGTTTCATGGACAATGTCCTGAACATCTGAATCATTATGTTGATAGTCCGTAGTGCTGCCGTTAATATCCAATAGTACCGGTTCAGGGTTGGCGATAGGAGGAATTACTTCATCAATATCTGAAACGTCTTTAAATAAATTGCCATGATCCTCAAGAATATCCTTACTCGCAGTTTCACCTTGAGCCAGGTCAAGAACAATTTTCTTAAGATCGTTCATGTCCTTTTTCATATCAAAGAGCACCTTGTAAAGTAAGTCTCGTTCTGATACATGTTCTTGTGATCCTGAGGGGTCCTTATAGAGTGCCGGTAGCTGATTGCTTTCTTTTGGTAGGTACGCCATCAGTTTTTCAGCATCCATCATTTTCTCATCCGGAGATAATACGGACATTTGTTCAACCAGATTTTTTAGCTGTCGTATATTCCCGGGAAATCGATATTTGAGTAGAATTTCTCTGGCGTCTTCCGTCAAAGATATGGGTCGCACACGGTATTTTTCTGCAAAATCCGAGGCGAACTTTCTAAAAAGAAGGTCTATATCTTTACCTCTATCTCTAAGCGGGGGTACATATATCGGCACCGTACTTAGTCTGTAATATAGGTCCTCACGAAACTTGCCATCTTCTACTGATTTCATAAGGTTGACATTCGTTGCCGCCACCACCCGCACATCCGTTTTCTGAACTTTTGATGACCCCACCTTAATGAATTCGCCATTTTCAAGAACGCGTAATAAACGTGCTTGTGTGCCTAAAGGCATTTCTCCAATTTCATCAAGGAAAATTGTTCCTCCGTTTGTTACTTCGAAATATCCTTTTCTAGCCTCATGTGCGCCGGTAAAAGATCCCTTTTCATGACCGAAGAGTTCCGAATCAATGGTACCCTCCGGAATGGATCCACAATTTATAGCAATGAACTGATTATGCTTCCGCGGACTTAAATGATGAATAATTTTACTGAAAGACTCCTTTCCACTTCCACTTTCACCGGTTATGAGCACAGACATATCTGTAGGAGCTACTTGTGCCGCAACTGTAATGGCATGATTGAGCAAATCTGAATTACCAATAATGCCAAACCGTTGCTTTATGCTTAATATTTCTGAATTACTCATACTGCGTTTCCAAACAAAGTAGCTGCACTACAATCATTTACCAGTACGTCAACATAGTCGCCTTTCTTAAAATTACCTTTTGGGAAAATGACTACTTTATTCGCAGAATTTCTTCCTTGAAGATGGTCAGTAGATCTCTTTGAAAACCCCTCTACCAGAATTTTATGCGTTTTGCCCACATCTCTTTGATTTCTGGCCAAAGAGTGTCCCTGTTGCTTCGCAATGATCTCAGCAAGCCTTCTTTTCTTAGTTTCAAGAGGGATATCATCTTCATACTTTTTTTTCGCTAAGGTGCCTGGCCGTTCGCTGTAGAAGAACATGTATGAAAAATCGTAGTTTACATAATCCATTAAGCTAAGTGTATCCAAGTGCTCTTCCTCGGTTTCCGTACAGAAACCTGTGATCATATCGGATGATATCCCACAATCCTTGCCAATAATATCTCTAATGGCATCCACACGATTGATATACCATTCACGTGTATAGGTCCGGTTCATCATTTCTAAAACACGAGTATTCCCGCTTTGTACCGGCAGATGGATGTAATTACAGATATTCTCGTATTTTTTTATTGTATGTAAAACCTCATCGGTAATGTCTTTTGGGTGTGAAGTTGAAAATCTGACTCTTAAATCTGAGTTGACCTCTGCTACCATCGCCAACAAATCAGCAAAATTGATAACCTCAATGTCATTCATCTTTTCGAGTCGTGCTTTATTATTTTGCTCTGCAGACCACTTGTAGGAGTCAACATTCTGCCCCAACAGTGTTACTTCGCGGTAACCTCTGTCAAATAAGTCTTTAGCCTCTGCTACAATAGAATAAGGATCTCTGCTTCGTTCTCTGCCACGAGTAAATGGCACTACGCAAAAGGAACACATATTGTCGCAGCCGCGCATAATAGAGATAAAAGCGGTTACACCATTCGAGTTCAATCTTACCGGGCTTATGTCGGCATAAGTCTCTTCACGCGAAAGAAAAGTATTTACTGCCTTTGTACCCTCATCTACCTGAGTTACAAGGTTAGGGAGGTCGCGATAAGCATCAGGTCCGGCAACAAGATCAACTATCTTCTCCTCCTCTAAGAGCTGACTTTTAAGCCGCTCTGCCATACAGCCCAGCACCCCTATGAGCATCTCCGGCTTGTTTTTCTTTAGTCCATTAAATTGTGCAAGCCTGTTTCTAACCGTCTGTTCTGCCTTCTCACGTATTGAACATGTGTTAAGAAAGACCACATCGGCGTCCTCAAAATTCGACGTAGTATCAAAGCCATTTTCAGCCATAATGGATGATACAATCTCACTGTCACTAAAATTCATTTGACATCCGTAGCTCTCAATGTATAGCTTTCGTTCTTTCCCGGTATTCTTGTTTTCAGATACTTTAACCACTTCACAAGCCTCTTTTTCCTGGTCTGAAAGTATACTGATATCGTCAATCAAATTATCCATTAATCATTTTTTGGAGTTTGCAAAGCTACGTATTAGGCAGTAAGTGACATAATGTCAGTTGTTATTTTTGCCTTGGATCAAGGCCATGATTGCAGATGCTTTCAGGAGGCATTCCTCATATTCTTTTTCCGGGTCTGAATCATAGGTTATTGCGCTTCCAACTGAAAAGGACAGTTGGTTGGTATTGGAATCATAAAACAGGCTTCGTATTACAACGTTGAAGTCATAATCATTATTCGGGCTGAAATATCCAATAGAACCACTGAATAGACCTCTTTTAGAATTCTCATACTTTTCGATCAACTCCATTACTTTGATTTTTGGGGCGCCCGTCATACTGCCCATTGGGAAAGCATTTTTAATCGAATCCACAGTAGAGCTAACCTGATTTAGTTGACCACTTACGGTTGAAATCATTTGATGCAATTGGGAGAAGGTATAAATACCAAACATTTCATTCACTTTAACGGAGCCCGGTATACAGCTTTTTGCAAGATCGTTTCTTACTAAATCAACGATCATCATGTTTTCCGCACGCTCTTTTTCACTTTGTTCCAAATTATCCTTGGCTTTCCTATCTAATGCCATGGAGCTACCTCTTGCCGCCGTACCTTTTATGGGCTGAGAAATAATTTCCGAACCTACTTTTTTAATGAACCGTTCCGGACTGGCGCTGATCGTATACTTGTTATTGATTTTGTACAGAACTGAAAATGGGTTCGGTGAGAGGTGAGTGAGCTTGGTAAAAAGTTCTACCGGGTCCGGATCAATAATGTCTCCGGAAAAGTTCATACAGTAATTGATCTCATAGATATCGCCTTTTTCGATGTGACTCCGGAGTGTTTTTACCGTATTGATGTACTCTGGCTTCGTACAGTCGGGTTTTAAATCAGTATCAGGTTCGGTGTATGATGGTTTTTGTACTTTAAGTATCCTATTGAATACATCTTCCGGATCAGCTTTAGTTTCAATGAATATGCCATTATCCTGGAAATGAATTAAGTGTATTGGGCGAAAAAAGCTTAGAACAGGGAATTGTATTCGCTCCGCATTTTGAGAGGTCAAATCCTCAATTTCATTTTTTAAATCGTAACCGAAATGCCCGAAAAACCAATTCTTATTTTGTTTGATATATCTATCCAGTGCATTAAAGTGACTGCCGTTAGAGCCTTCAAGTGTGAATTCAGCGCCGGCACCTATCACACGTGGGAAAGTGCCAAAAGGATAGTTTTCGTATAAGGGATTAAATGAACAAAAATGAGAGAATTGATCGGCCCAGTAGTTCGCTTTTTGGAAGAACTGCTTAACGTCGTTTACCTTAAAAAATCTTTTAGTCCGGGCCACGATATTAAAATATTGCTTTGCTATTTGTAAATATTGGTATCCGACTAAATTTTTTAAACAAGAAAAAAATGCCTTTAAAGCGTTTGAGGATAGATTCTTCTTTAAGGCTAAAAACTACCCCACTAAAGAACTGCCCTTTGGGCAATACACAGGATGTTTTTAACAAACGATTCCAAATTAAAAAACTTTTCCGGCACACCGGTAATTTGTAAATATCGTTTTTAGAAATAAGGGCATAAAAAAAGCAGGCCGGTCTGGCCTGCTCACTATGACTGTTCAGTGAAAGTTAGAGAGCTTCTGCATTAGCAGTAAGGTCAAATCCAACGTTCACTGTGTTATAAATAAATTTATCTTTTGCTTGTTCTGTTATCGTAGCCTCTTCACCATAGCTTAATCCCCATCTTGTTCTATCGATGTTGAACTTAGCTGATGCAGTAATAGTATTATCAGATATATTGACACTCGCAGGGAATGAAACACTCAAAGTTGTACCGCGCATTGTTAAATTACCAGTTATCTTATGACTTGGGGCTTCCACCATATGTTCAGAAGCAGCAGCCGGCTTATACTCAAATTCGATTTCTTCCTTGTCTTCCACCACTTCATCAGCCGCATAGGGCTCAACTGATGTTATGACAAATTCTGCTGTAGGAAATTCCCCGGCAGCAAAGAAATCATCCGAAAGAAGGTGACCTTCCAATTTACCTTTCATTGTAGAATCAGCAGCTAAGTCTTCATTTTGTAACCCGGCAACATTGATCACTATTGTTCCACCTACTATGGCGCCTTCTTCTAATTTAACGTTCCCTTCAGAAATAGGAATATATCCGTTGTGCTTTCCTACCGGTTTACTGCCTATCCAGGTAACTTTACTAACATCAGTATCTAAATTAAAGTTAGCCGCTGCCAAAGAAGTTTCGGCAACTTCCTGCGCTTCAGATACTTCAGCGTCCGTACCTTCAGTCTTAGGACCACATGATGCAAGTATACCGAAAGCCAGAGCACTTAAAATTGAAAGTTTTTTCATTGTTTCTAATTAAGGTTAATTTGGTTTTATAAATCCACAACAAAGATATTACTTTTAAGTTTTAAGTAAATGTTTAAACATTAAAAATAATGGCGATTATAAAATCTGTAAGAGGTTTTACTCCTGAAATAGGAGCGAACTGCTTCCTGGCCGACAATGCGGTGATAGTAGGTGAGGTAGATATGGGAGACTCATGTACGGTTTGGTTTAATGCAGTGGTTCGCGGCGATGTACATTCCATCTCCATCGGTACAAACACGAATATTCAAGATGGGGCTATTATCCATTGTACTTATCAAAAAGCAAAAACAGTTATAGGTAGCAATGTTTCTATTGCGCATAACGCCATTGTGCACGGTTGTACTATTGAAGACAACGTGCTCATCGGTATGGGAGCTATCGTCATGGATAATGCAATTATTAAAACAGGATCGGTGATCGCGGCAGGTGCGGTAGTTTTGGCAAACACCGTTGTCGAGGAAAATACCATTTATGCAGGCTTACCGGCTAAAAAGGTTAAAGATACCGGTGAGAATATGAAAGCTGTTATTGAAAGAACGGCAAAAAATTACCCTATGTACGCAACATGGTATAAAAACGGATGATATGAATTTTTTAGTTCGATTATTATTAAGTGCGGTGGCGGTTACGCTTGTCTCTTATCTTCTGCCGGGAGTCTCTACTACCGGTTTTCTTACAGCCATATTAGTTGCCGCTGTAATCGGGTTTTTGAATGCTATAGTTAAGCCCATTTTAATTGTTTTAACCATACCCGTAACCATAGTAACGCTGGGTCTGTTTCTCCTTGTTATTAATGCGCTTATGATTCTCCTGGCGGATTCCATGATTTCAGGTTTCTCCGTAGAGGGATTTTGGTGGGCGCTTATTTTTAGTTTTTTATTAACTATCGTCAATACGCTTTTAGGTGGTCTGAATTCCAAAAGATAACAACGATATTTTGAACTGTATTGATAGTTTCTAGTTTGTAATGCAAGAAAATTTAACTTATCTTTTTATCAAATTAGACGACTATGGGCTCCACTAACAAGGGCTTTGACGCACATATCATAGAGAACTTTAAAGCAGAACTTGAAAAATCGGGTAAAAATCATCTTATTGTTGAATCAGACGATAATTCCGATGAGTATGTGAATTTTAATTTTGTAGGAATATACGAAGGTAAAGAGGTAATATACGACGCCGCTATTTATACTTTACGCTTACATCATGCCAGTGAATTATATGAGGTTGCTGAGCACAGAGCTGCAAAGCACTTCCCCGAATTTAAGAGTATAAAGTATGAGGAAGATGAAAATGGTGATTTGGAGGCGTTGGATGATCTTGAGGAGGAAATAGGCTTATTTATGGCAGAGGTAATTACCGAGTTAGAAGCTGAAGATGAAATAAAAGTGAGCGAACACCTTGAGATAGATGACAAAATCGATTTTGGAATAGGATTAGACGCAGCGTTAAACATAAGTAGTATTAACGATGCAGTAATTTCAAAATTCATTACTGATTATAATGAAGACAGCATTGAACTGGACCCTACTGCCTACTCTTTCCAGTTGCAAGAGGAAGATAATTAGGTTTGAATTCACAAGATAAGATTACTTTTAGAAGAAGCCTTTTTACCATTACCTTTTTTCTTGCTGCATTTTGGCTAATTAAGTTGGTTGAGATTAGTCTGGAATTTAGCCTGGTACAGTATGGCAATTACCCCAGAACCTTAAAGGGCGTATCGGGTATTATTACCAGCCCATTTATACACGCTGATTTTCAGCATTTATTCTCCAACAGCTTTCCTTTTTTATTCCTGGGTGTTGGACTCTTTTATTTCCATCGCAAAATAGCCTGGCACGTACTAATTATCATTTATTTGCTAAGTGGTTTTTGTGTTTGGCTCACTGCGCGTGACGCATATCATATTGGTGCCAGCGGCATAATATACGGTCTTATGGCCTTTCTACTGGTCATCGGTTTCCTAAGAAAAGATCGGGCATCCATGGCAACATCATTTATTGTTCTTGTTTTGTATGGCGGGTCAGTTTTTATTGATGTTTTACCTACTGATTCGGGCGTTTCTTGGGAGTCACATCTGCTAGGGGCAGTAGCAGGTTTATTTTGTGCCGTTTTCTTTAGAAAACCCTCACCAGATAACATTACGAATTCAGAGGCTCAAACCCAGGTGACAGCTCAAAATGACTTTCATTATACATTTACACCAAGAGAAACCAATAGTAATAAAGGGAAGCCGTATACCTATCGGATAGATCTTGATCATCTAAATAAAAAGGATAGTAATTCAGAATAGTAATTCTTTCTTTCCTTTATTTGCGGGTTTTAAAAATAAAAGAATCGTGAAAAACTTATCATTAGCATTAAATCTTGTACTTATTGTGGCCGTTGGAGTGTTGTACTATTTTCAATTCTCTGAAAATAGCTCGGACGAATCAGAGTCTCTGTCGAAATCAAAAAATCTAAGCGATTACAGTATTGTTTATATTAACGCGGATTCTGTATTGGCCAATTATGATTACTTTAAAGATGTACAGGTTCAACTGCAAGAAAAAGGTAAAAAGCTAGAGGCTGAATATCAAAACAGAGCACAGGGTTTACAAAATGAAGTAAATAATTATCAGCGAACCGTATCAAACCTTACTATAGGGCAGGCTAAAGCCATTGAGGAAGATTTGGTAAAAAAGCAACAGAACCTTCGTCTCTATCAGGAAAGCTTAACCCAGGAGTTACTTAAAGAGGAGAATGAGGTTAACAAGGAGCTTTATGATCAGGTAACTGCCTATTTGAAAGAGTACAGCGAGGAAAATAATGTAGATCTGGTTGTCAAATATAATCAAGGAAGCGATGTGCTATTTGCCAGCGATAGTTTAGATATTACACAGGTCGTTATAGAAGGTTTAAATTTGGCTTATGCTAACCCTGAAACAGCTATTGACGCGGTGTCAGACACGACGGCAACAGAGTAATCAGACAGGAGACCCTGAACAAATAAAGCCGGCTTGTTGCCGGCTTTTTCATGTTTGCTTATTAGTATAACTATAATTATATTGTGCGCTTTTGAAAGGCAACCTATTTTTTTAAACTATAAGTAACAAGGTGCTAAAAGCGTTATACAATGCCCTTAATGTTAGACCTGATGAGGAGAACCAGGTAATTCTATTACTCGGAAATGGGTTTTTTATGGGTATTTTTTTGGCCACCTACCAGATAAGTGCAGAAACCCTTTTTCTAAATCGATTAGAGGAATACCTAAAAGAGGCCATACTTATTTCAGGAGTATTAGGTGTCTTCACGACCGCTCTGTTTTCCTATCTGCAGAATAGAGTGAGTTTTGCAAAATTAGCCTTAAGCAACTTACTGCTCATAGGTATCGCCACTTTCGTAATGTTTACTGTTTTTCGCGTAGGAGCGGAGAGTATTCAAGATATCCTTGTGTTTTTAATGTTCGCCTTAATCGGCCCCATACTGGCCGTTTGCCTACTGGGCTTTTGGGGGATATTCGGTAGGATGTTTGACCTGCGGCAGTCAAAGCGAATTATCGGAGGTATTGATATTGGTCAGTTATCAGCTGCTATTCTCGCTTCGTTAACTATTCCGTTTCTCAGCGATCTTATCCCGGAAACAACGGATTATTTACCTATATGTGGCATTAGCCTGTTTATATCTGCAATTTTCTTATATCTGATTACTTCCAAATACGACTTAAAAAAAGCGGAAAGTTCTACAAGCAAGGAACAAGCAATGGATACCAGTGTTAATGCACTCCGCAAAGATAAATACGTGAAGCTACTTTCTGTATTTCTGATATTCTCAATGATGGCGTTCACTTTTGTTCAGTTTTCATTTCAAAATGTAGTATCTGCTCAGTACCCTGAAGAGGAAAATTTGAGAGAGTTTCTGGCTTTCTTTACACTCGCCATACTTGTTTTCGGATTACTAATGCAAACCTTTGTTAATGACAAGATCATAGGTGAGTACGGTCTTAAAATTACGCTTCTCGTTCTTCCGGTGATATTACTGGTGTTCACAGTTGCTACCATCATAACAGGAACAGTTTTGGGGTTTGAACCTTCAGTAGGTAGTGCCTTCATTTGGTTTTTTCTACTGGTTTCCGCTAATCGGTTTTTTAATTATTCCCTGCGGGATTCTCTGGAAAATCCGACTTTCAAATTATACTTTATTCCTCTTGACAACAGGATAAGATTCAACATACAAACCAAAGTTGAGGGTGTCGTTAACGAAACCGCCAGGTTCGCTGCCGGAGCTGTGATTTTTGGTATTTCCTTCATTACTATTTTTAAGGATATCCACTATCTATATCTGATTGTTCTATTAGTTATCGGGTACTTTATTATTATCGGGAGAATGCACTTGGAATACCGTAATAAAATAAAGCTCAAACTTGAACAGCAGCAGCGTGAAGGCGCCACGGAAACCTATTCTCCCATGGAATTGCTAACGAATGAACTCACTGATTCTTTGAACGACAGCAGGGTAAGTAAGGTAATGTTTTCTTATAAGCTACTTGAAAAAATGGGACCTCAGGTATTGCCTAGCGCCATTAATACTATGATGGTGCATGAATCGAATTCCATTAGAGACTTCGCTCAACTAAAGATGAATGAAATTAAGGGATTGTCCGTATCAGATAAATATGTGATTTCGAGTCAAAATAAGGAAACTTCCAATCAGAAAATAGTGAGCACATCAGATCTGCTGGACTTGTTTACTTCCGGAGACATTGGTAAATCCAGGGTCTCTAAACTTGCAAAATCTGACAACCCTGAAGATCGGCAATATGCCGCCGAACTTCTCGGTAATTCTGAAGAAGAAGAAAACATTTCTTTTCTTATAGAACTCTTGAGCGATGTTAATATACAGGTCAGACTAACGGCTATAAAGACGGCGCAACGCAGGTATAACATTGAAGTTATTCGTGCTTTGATCAATAATCTAAAGAATCCAAGGTTTTATGTTCCTGCTGCCGGGGCGTTAATTGTAATTGGTACAGAGGCGCTGCAAGTTATGGACAATTCTTTTTACAAGACCGGTCAAAATACACAGACCATGCTTAGAATAGTTCAGGTAATGGGTAGGATAGGAGGAGAGCTTGCTAAAACACTGCTTTGGAACAAAATTGATTATCCGGATAAGTTTATGGTATCTCAAGTCCTAATCTCTCTTGGTAATGCGGGTTTCAAAGCCGGTATCACGCAAATACCCAGGATTAAATATGCCATAGAATCCGATATTGAAGACATTGCCTGGAATATGGCCGCCATTGACGAGGTCGGGAGCGAACATTTCGGAAAAGAGATAAAAACAGCTATTGAAGAAGAGATTACCTATGATGTAGAACATATCTACATGCTACTTTCTATGTTATACGATGCCCAGTCCATACAACTGGTTAAAGAAAATATAGAGAGTGGAACGAATGAGGGGGTTACCTATGCGTTGGAACTGCTTGATGTTTTCCTGTCGGAAGATCTGAAGCAAAGAATCATACCCGTTTTGGACGATTTGACCTATTCGGAAAAATCCAAGAGGCTTGAGGTCTTTTACCCGCGCGATCCCCTAGACAACAAGATGGTTCTAAAATTCTTATTGAACAGGGACTTTTCTCAAACGAATAGATGGACTAAGTCATGTATACTCTATCAAATAGGGCTCTTGGAGATAAGGGAGTTTTATTTCGATTTAATCGCCAATATCTTTAACCCTGATCCTTTGATAAGAGAAATGGCCGCCTGGTCACTAAATAAACTTGATAAGGAATCATATTTGGAGAATATTCAACGCATACCAACCTACGAAAGAAGGCAACTTGAAGCAGTAATAAAGCATCAGGATCAAACTTCTGTTTTACGATTTGATAAGGTGGTTTTTTTAAAAAAATTAGAAATTTTTGACGATATTATAGGGCTGGTATTGGCGGATTTGATAGATATAACAGAGGAAATTACGGTTGGGTCCGGAGAAAGCCTGTCATTGGGCGATTCTTACAATGATCATTTTTATATCGTGTTTGAGGGAGCTGTGAATATGATGGTACACAGTAAGATCACCGGAGGTGTCAAAAAAGGAGAATTTATTGGTGAGGTCGGCTACTCAAATTTAAATTCTGTTATAGCCACCGAGGACACTGTTTTATTAAAAATGGCAAAGGATAATTTTTATGAGCTTCTATCCGATAATATTAGTCTGGCGAGAAAAATGGTTGAGTATGTTTGATACCATTTTTATGGGTCGTAACATCTATTTTGTATTTTACATGTTAAAGTGCTTAATTTAATATGAATTTTTTCTGCGTCCATCATATTTTTTAAACTTGATGCAGCCATAACCTATGTTAAATCCAGAATATAACCGGCCTGAGGAAGCTTTAGATGGTCAAGATTCAATAGGGACCCTCGATATAACGCCTAGATTTAACCCCTTTCCGGGATTAAGACCGTTTATTTTTGATGAGTGTCATCTCTTCTTTGGCCGAGAGGGGCAGGTGGATGAGCTACTGCTGAAATTAGCAGAGAATAGATTTGTGTCTATTATGGGATACTCAGGAAGTGGAAAATCATCTCTGGTATATTGTGGATTGATACCAATACTTTACGGAGGTTTCATGACCCACTCCGGTCCTCATTGGAATATCATCACTACCAGGCCTGGAGCTGAACCTATAGATAATCTTGCTGAATCACTTTTAAAAATTGACCCTGAATACAATCAGGTTACGGTTGAAGAACTCTTAGTAAATAAGAGAATAACATCTGCTTTATTAAGAAGTGGCCAGGACGGCCTCGTAGATGCTGTTCAACGTGTCGAACAAAGATACAGTCAAAATACACTCATCGTTATAGATCAGTTTGAAGAACTATTCAGAATCAAGAATCAAAATGGTGATTTTGATCTTGAGGAAGCAAAACTATACGTTGATCTAATTCTTCAGGCATGCAAGAGCACTGATAATCCAATACACGTTGTAATTACCATGCGATCCGACCACATTGGTGAATGCGCAAAGTTTCCGGGGCTAACACAAATTATAAATACCAGTAATTATCTGGTTCCACAGATGAGTCGTGATCAAAAGAGAATGGCAATAGAGGGACCTGTAGCTGTTGGCGGCGGTAAAGTTAGCAATAGGTTGGTGAAAAGGCTGTTAGGTGAGCTGGGCGATGATCAGGATCAACTTCCCATAATGCAGCATGCGCTTATGCGTACCTGGGATTATTGGATTGAAAATAGAGAAATTGATGAGCCTATTGACATCCGCCATTACAATGCTGTGGGAAAAATGTCACATGCGCTATCTCAACACGCCGATGAAGCATATGACGAACTGTCTACTAATCAAAAGCAAATTGCTGAAACCCTCTTTAAGTCGCTCACTGAAAAAGGGTCAGATGTGTTTGGAAGAAGGCGTGCCG
Organism: Bacteroidota bacterium; assembly: GCA_038750705.1. GTDB lineage: Bacteria > Bacteroidota > Bacteroidia > Cytophagales > Cyclobacteriaceae > Fulvivirga. The sequence continues at coordinate 4,747 of JBCDHA010000014.1, read as the reverse complement.
TTACGGTTTCGTTAGTTGCTCAATTAGCTGAAGTGACCTCAGAAGAGGTTATACAGGTGGTAGATGCATTCCGCCAACCCGGAAGGTCTTTCCTGATGCCCGCTCCCACGGTGGATTTGTCAGAAAATTCATTAGTAGAGATAGCTCATGAGAGTTTAATGCGTATTTGGATTCGCCTAAAAACTTGGGTAGATGAAGAGCACGAGTCTGCCCAGATGTATAAGCGACTTTCTGAAGCGGCGGCCATGTACCAGGTAGGACGTACCGGACTTTGGCGACCGCCGGATTTACAGCTAGCCCTAAACTGGCAAAAGAAACAGAAACCTACCAGGGCATGGGCTCAACGTTATGACGAGGCCTTCGAGCGTGCAATAGTTTTTCTGGATACTAGCCGCATTACGTATGAAGCGGAGCAGAAAAACCAGGAAATGCTTCAAAAACGTCTCCTAAGGCGTACAAAAGTGGTTGCTCTAATTCTGGGTTTTGCCGCCGTTATTGCCATTGTTTTCTTAATAGGAGGTTATGCACAATATATAGAGGCTCAAAAGCAAAGGGACATAGCAGAGGATAAAACTGAAGAAGCACAACAAGAGAGAGACGAAGCCCAAAGACAAAAAGACGAAGCTGACAGGCAGAGGACACTGGCTGAAGGAGCACAGGCACGTGCTGAGAAAAACGAAAAAATAGCTAAAGAAGCTCTTGTAGAGGCAACAAAACAACAACAAATTGCTGAACGTAATGCCGAGATTGCCAGAGTTCAAAGAGGCATAGCCGATGAAAAACGACAAGAGGCAATACTGCAAACGGAGATTGCTATCCAACAAACTGCCAGGGCAGAAGCCGAATATAGTAAGGCGCAAAAGTTGCTTTACCAGTCGGTCGCTCAATCAATGGCGGTTAAGTCCTTAAATATAGAGGATAAAGATCTGCAAGGACTCCTGGCAAAGCAGGCATATGAGTTCAACACTGATTACGAAGGCAGAAGGTTTGATCCTTATATTTATAATGGATTGTATACGTCGATGGCCAGTATTAATGGAAAAACGTATAACACGATAGGCGGAATACATAGAAACTCCATTAGGTCAATAGTATTTGGAAAATCGAATACACAGTTTTACTCAACTGGTGCTGAAGGGAAAATAGTGCGGTCTTCCTTAGCCGGCGATCAAAATGTTGAAATTTTTTCCAATAGCCATCAAAATAGAGTACTCAAGCTTAGCGAGGATGAAAAGTGGCTGGTTAATGCCAGTGACTCAGCAGCTCTTCAAGTTATTTCTCTTGAACAAGACCAACTCAGTTTCAAGATAGCCGGTCATACTTCATACATCAATGACATAGAATTTATACCTGGCAAGAATGAATTTATATCTTCTGGTGGCGACGGGCAACTCCGAATTAACAGTATTCTAACCAAAGAAAGCAAACTTATTCTCAATACAAACGGAGAATACAAATCACTAGACGTGAGTTCGGATGGTAAATACGCCGTGGCAGGCACTCTTCAAGGGCAGGTACTGCTTATTAATTTAGACAATTACCAGGAAGAAATTATTATGGAATCGCCGGGAGGACCTGTGCATGCTGTTGCTTTTAGTAATGATAGCAAGCTTGTAAGCATGGGTGATGAAGATGGCAGTATTAGAATTTACAACCTGGAAGACAAAGAAGTAATAAGAGAGTTCAGGGCCCATAAAGGACGAATTAGTGATATTGAGTTTAGTCCGAATGGTGGTTTAGTGGCAGCTGGAAGTTTCGATGGTACAATTCAAATGTGGGCCATGGACGAATTAGATGAATTACCTATACAAATGACAGATAACGATGCCTACGTGTGGGATATAGCCTTCAGTCCTGATTCTGACTATCTGTTAGCCGCTTGTGCAGACGGTGAAATAAGAACCTGGGCAACTAATCCGGCATTGATGGGAGATGATATGTGCAGTCAGTTAAAACGCAATATGACCCCTGAAGAATGGAAGACGTACGTTGCCAATGATATTGCCTACATAACTACCTGCGTTAATTTACTTCTCAATGATTACTAGGCTGAGAATTGAGACTGGCATACTTCTGGTACTTGTATTTTCTACTTGTCTGAGTACCTATGCTCAAAATGGAAACTGTCTGGAGAAACTGACGCTAGCACAGGAAAACTTTGATGCGGGCAGGTTGTACAGCATACCGAATATTTTAAAACCCTGTTTAGATAACGGTTTCAATAAAAGCCAGCGAATTCAGGCATACTGGCTGCTCACCAGAACGTATTTATTTATCGACGATCCTATTAGTGCGGAGGATAGCTATTTGAAACTTTTAAAATTAGATCCTGAATACAAGATTGATGAAGAGAGCGATCCCATAGATATGGTGTATTTAAGTAAAAAATTTAAGACTACCCCCATATTCGTTCTTTTTGGCAAATTAGGTTTTAACGTCACCGATGCTTCGGTAATACAGAACTTTGGAGTCGATAATACAAGCCTTAGCAATGAATCTTATTCTCGTAGTGTCGGTTTTCAATTCGGAACCGGAGTTGAATGGAATATAAATGACTCCTGGAGTGTTGGCTTGGGAATTGATTTCACCAATAGGAGTTATTCTTATACCAACACACTCTTTGAATTTGACACGCAGGAATTTTCAGAAGATCGGCAGAGTGTTGATGTACCGGCCTATGTCAAATACCGAAAGAAAATCAATAAATTCATCCCCTATGTATATGCCGGTTATACCCAGCACATTATGTTAAGTTCGGATGGTGAACTTACCTTGACGGATAGAGCTTCAGGTAATAACGAAAACCTTACTGAATTTCCGGTTACAGGTCCTTCTGAAAACTTAACCGATATCAGACAACGATTCAATCGGTCTTTGATTTTCGGTATAGGGTCCACATATAGAATTAAATATAACTATGTATTTCTGGACGTTCGTTACTCATACGGAATGAACAACATTGTGGATATCGATGAACAATACTCGAATGATCTACTATTGTATACATATGCCTTCGTTGATGATGACAAACGTCTAAATACAGTGGCTATTAATTTTGGTTTTATAAAACCATTGTATAAGCCCCGGAAAATAGGAGAAAAGACAAGAAAAGGCTTATTTAAAAACATTTTCAAATAAATGATCCGGTTTATTAAATATTGCTTTTTATATCTATTCGTCATTTTAGTGTTTTCCGATTGTGACACGGAAAGTAACTCAGATCCCAGGTTCGAGGATTATTTTATTAAATATTTCGGAGGTGATGGCAATCAAACCGGCCTTGGGATAGCCGAATACAATGAGGGTTTTGTACTTATTGGAAATAACACCTTGATCAATGGAGCGCCAAAGCTATTTGTAGTTCATACCGATAATATAGGGAATGAAATTTGGGCCAGAACGTATGGTGGAGCCAGTGAAATGACCGCTGTCGACGTTGAAATAGACAATGATAATAACATTATAATAGCCGCAGATTTGGTTATGAATGCGGGGTTGACTGACATCGTTTTCTTTAAGGTTGGAGCGGAGGGTAATAAAATTGATAGCCTTGTATATGGATTTCCGGAATTTGACGAATCAGCAGCTGATCTTACCATCACCGAAAATAATGACTACATCATTACCGGCTATACTACTAATGTAGATATAGGTAAATCTGACTATGATGAAACGACAGATTTTGAAGATATTCTTTCTATCAGAGTTAATTCAAATTTGCAGCTTTTTCAAGAAGCAGACTGGCGTAGGGTATATGGTTTTTCTGGTTTGGATCGCGGTCAGGGTTTAGTTCAAAAAAGTGATGGTACTTTTTTGTTCTTTGGTACTACAGACAGGTTTCCTCCTGGTGCACCTGTTACGTCTAGTCCTGAACTGAATATTTTTATTTTCCCTGCCGGCCAAGACGGTATAGTTACCTCGGTTTCTCCTTTTCAATGGCTCGGCAGTGCTGAATCTGATGAAACGGCATCTTCTATTACTCAAACCTCAAATCAGGGATTTGTATTGGCAGGTACGTCTCTACAGTCAAATGCCACTTCAAGTATATACTTGGCTTCCTTGCGAAATGATGATGAATTAATCTTTAACGCTACATTAGGATCAGTAAACAATGCAATTACCAGTTCGATTATCGAGGATGTCAATGGCGGATTCTTAATTTCGGGGATCGAGATAGTAAATAATGCTTCCAACATTTTTTTGATGAAAACCACCAATACCGGAATTGTGGAGTGGGTACAATCTTTTGGAGGGTCTGACGATGACCGATCAGGCTCTGTCATTCAACTAAATGACGGTTCAATTTTAATGACGGGTACAATCGAGTTAGAGAGCCAAACAAAAATGGTTTTGATAAAAACAAAACCTAATGGAGAATTGAAACCATAACTAATAATTTGGTTACATTAGGAGGATGGTCAATATTAATCCAATAGTCTTTTAAAAGAATATTGCTAGGGATATAGCATCATGAGGTTAGCCGATAAAGTACTTCTTTCATTTTTACTTGTTTTTCTCTTAAATCAAACTTTTGGTCAAACGGTTACACCTTCAGGAAGTAAAAATTTATGTGTTGGTGGTACTGCCGTTGTTCTTGACGATATCGTCGTAACAGAAGATTTAACGAACGACTTCGGTGTTAGTGGTTCCTTTACTTATGTGTTAAATGCGCCTGCTAACTTTCAATTTGTAAATTCCACTGGAGCAGCATTTATTTCAGCAGGATCCCAAATTTCTGCTTTATCGT
>JBCDHA010000013.1:0-19067 GCA_038750705.1 Bacteroidota bacterium | reverse complement strand
GTCGATATCTGCCTGAATCCACTGGGTGTGCCTTCAAGGATGAACCTTGGTCAAATTTATGAAACCGTACTTGGGTGGGCAGGACTTGAACTTGGCAGAACATATGCCACGCCTATTTTCGATGGAGCTTCCATGGACGAGGTTGCTAGTGAACTCAAGGAAGCCGGACTACCGGAATATGGAAGAGCGTACCTATATGATGGCTTGACTGGCCAGAAGTTTGATCAGCCGGTTACGGTCGGGGTAGCGTACATGCTGAAATTGGGTCACTTGGTGGACGATAAAATGCATGCAAGGTCTATTGGACCATACTCCTTGATTACGCAACAACCTCTGGGTGGCAAGGCACAATTTGGAGGTCAGCGATTCGGAGAGATGGAAGTCTGGGCGCTTGAAGCCTTTGGAGCATCGAACGTACTTCAGGAAATCTTGACCATTAAGTCAGATGACGTGATTGGTAGGGCTAAGGCTTATGAAGCAATTGTGAAAGGTGAAAATATGAGGAAACCTAATATTCCTGAATCTTTCAACGTATTGGTTCATGAACTACGTGGCCTGGCACTTGAAATTACATTAGATTAAAATGAAGTTTCGGCTTCGGCCGGACCTCTGGATATTATAAAATACAAACTATGTCGTTCAGAAAAAACAAGAAGTTAAATAACGATTTTTCTAAAGTTACGATCAGTCTTGCATCTCCTGAATCCATTCTGGAAAGCTCACATGGAGAGGTAACGCAGCCTGAAACCATAAACTATCGGACATATAAACCGGAAATGGGAGGATTATTCTGTGAGAGGATATTCGGCCCTGTTAAAGACTGGGAATGCCACTGTGGTAAATACAAACGAATCCGCTACAAGGGAATCATTTGTGACCGTTGTGGTGTAGAAGTTACAGAGAAGAAAGTACGTAGAGAGCGTATGGGACACATTGAGCTTGTGGTTCCCGTAGCTCATATTTGGTATTTCAAATCACTGCCCAATAAGATAGGGTACCTTCTGGGACTTCCAACTAAAAAACTTGACCAAATCATTTATTACGAGAGGTACGCTGTTATTCAGCCAGGTATCAAAGAAGAGGACGGTCTGGCCTATATGGACTTTCTGACAGAAGATGAATATCTGGATATAGTTGACAAGCTTCCAAGGGAAAATCAGCTTCTCGATGATGATGATCCTAATAAGTTCATAGCCAAAATGGGAGCTGAAGCTTTGGAAATGCTATTGGCACGTATTGACTTGGATACATTGTCTTATGATTTACGTCATCAGGCGGCTACCGATACCTCACAACAGCGTAAAGCTGAGGCATTGAAGAGATTGAAAGTTGTAGAAGCTTTCCGTGATGCAAGAACGAGAATTGAGAACCGGCCTGAATGGATGGTAATTAAAATGGTGCCGGTAATTCCTCCTGAATTGCGACCTTTAGTACCTCTTGATGGTGGTCGTTTTGCTACTTCTGATTTGAATGACCTTTACAGGCGAGTGATCATTAGAAACAATCGTCTTAAGCGGTTAATTGATATAAAGGCTCCTGAAGTTATTCTTAGAAATGAAAAGCGTATGCTTCAGGAAGCGGTGGATTCACTTTTCGATAACTCAAGAAAAGTGAATGCGGTGCGTTCTGATGGAAACAGAGCCCTTAAGTCCTTAAGTGATATGCTTAAAGGTAAGCAAGGCCGTTTCCGTCAAAACCTTTTAGGTAAAAGGGTTGACTATTCCGGTCGTTCAGTGATCGTTGTTGGTCCAGAGCTTAAATTACACGAATGCGGCCTGCCAAAAGATATGGCAGCTGAGCTTTTCAAGCCATTTATTATCAGGAAGTTAATAGAACGAGGCATTGTAAAAACGGTTAAGTCTGCCAAGAAAATCGTTGATCGTAAGGATCCGGTCGTTTGGGATATTCTTGAAAACGTATTAAAAGGACATCCGGTATTATTGAATAGGGCTCCTACACTTCACAGGTTGGGTATTCAGGCGTTTCAGCCCAAACTTATAGAAGGTAAAGCCATTCAATTACACCCACTTGTATGTACAGCCTTTAATGCTGACTTTGATGGTGACCAGATGGCGGTTCACGTACCACTAGGTCAGGAAGCGGTATTAGAAGCTTCGATGTTAATGCTTTCATCGCACAACATACTTAACCCTGCAAATGGTGCACCCATTACTGTTCCTTCTCAGGATATGGTGTTGGGATTATATTATGTAACAAAAGGAAGGAGAGGTACCAAGGAATCTCCGGTTCAGGGAGAAGGAAGAATGTTTTACAACGCGGATGAAGTAGTTATTGCGTTGAACGAAGGAAAACTTTCTAAACATGCCTATATAAAAGTAAGAACCCAAATCAGAACCGAGGAAGGTGAGCTTGAGACGAAAGTTATAGAAACGGTAGCCGGCAGGGTACTTTTTAATCAGCATGTGCCGGAAGAGGTCGGGTTTGTGGATGAGCTTCTTACTAAAAAGAAACTTCAGACCATTATATCGGATGTTTTCAAAATCACCGGTATGGCCAGAACGGCTCACTTCTTAGATGACATTAAAGAACTCGGTTTCCAGTCTGCGTACAAAGGAGGGCTATCCATGGGCTTGAATGATGTGGAAGTTCCACCGGAAAAAGAAAAGCTGGTAGCTCAGGCAAAAGAAGAGGTTGACGCTGTTTGGAATAACTACCTTATGGGTCTTATTACAGACAATGAACGATACAATCAGGTAATTGATATCTGGACCCGAATCAACACTCAGCTTACCAACACGTTAATGACAAGGTTGGAAGATGATGACCAGGGTTTCAACTCCATTTACATGATGATGCACTCAGGAGCGAGAGGTTCGCGAGAGCAAATCCGTCAGTTAGGTGGAATGAGAGGATTGATGGCTAAACCACAAAAGAACCTTGCGGGTTCGGTGGGATCAATTATTGAAAACCCGATCCTTTCTAACTTTAAAGAAGGTCTGGATGTTCTAGAGTATTTTATCTCCACTCACGGTGCACGGAAAGGTCTGGCGGATACAGCATTGAAAACTGCTGACGCCGGATATTTAACGAGAAGACTCGTGGATGTGGCTCAAGACCTTGTGATCACAGAGGATGATTGTGGAACCCTGCGTGGGTTGACCGTCTCAGCCTTAAAAGATAATGAAGACATAGTAGAGCCATTGTCTGAAAGAATATTAGGACGTGTTTCCGTCCATGACGTTTACGATCCTATTTCTGATGAATTGATCTGTGCTTCCGGGGATGAAATCACGGAAGATATTGCAAAGCGCATTGATGAGACAAGTATAGAGGAAGTTGAGATACGTTCTTTATTAACTTGCGAGACTAAGCAAGGGGGTTGTGCGAAATGCTATGGTAGAAACTTATCTACGGGTAAAATGGTACACGCCGGCGAGGCTGTTGGTGTAATAGCCGCGCAGTCAATTGGTGAACCTGGTACTCAGTTAACACTGAGAACATTCCACGTGGGTGGTACAGCCTCAAATATTGCTGTTGACGCAAGCATTTTGGCCAAATTTGATGGTGTTGTTGAGTTTGAAGGTGTTCGTACCATTAGCACAATTAATTCTGAAGGTGAGAACGTTGAAGTAATAATGGGAAGAACCGGGGAGGTGAAAATTGTTGATCCTAAGAAAAAACAAGTTCTTATCTCCAACCATGTCCCATATGGTTCATTCTTAACCGTGAAAGAAGGCCAGAAGATTTCTAAAGGAGATCAGATGTGTTTCTGGGATCCTTACAATGCGGTAATTCTTTCTGAGTTTGATGGTACTATTGAATTCGACTCTATTATAGAAGGGATTACATATAAGGAAGAGTCAGATGAGCAAACAGGCCACAGAGAGAAGGTAATCACGGATACCAAGGATAAAACCAAAAACCCTGCAATAGTTGTAAACGCGAAGGATACGTCTAAGGGATACAACATACCGGTGGGTGCCCACCTTGCAGTGGAGGAAGGAAAGAAAATCAAAGCGGGGCAAATTCTTGCCAAGATTCCTAGAACAATGGGTAAATCAAGGGATATTACAGGGGGTCTTCCAAGAGTTACAGAACTGTTCGAAGCAAGAAACCCTTCTAATCCGGCAGTAGTAAGTGAGATTGACGGTGTTGTAACCTACGGAGGGATTAAGAGAGGAAACAGAGAGATTTTTATTGAGTCTAAGGATGGAGTGAAGAAAAGATATCTGGTATCTCTTTCAAAACACATCCTGGTTCAGGATAATGACTTTGTAAGAGCGGGCTATCCATTATCTGATGGTGCCATCACTCCGTCAGACATCTTGGCTATAAAAGGCCCAACAGCGGTTCAAGAATATCTCGTGAATGAAATTCAGGAAGTATATCGTCTTCAGGGTGTAAAAATTAATGATAAACACATCGAAGGTATCGTTAGCCAAATGATGCAGAAAGTTCAAATTCTTGATTCCGGAGACACCAGCTTCCTAGTAGGTGAGAATGTGGACAAATTTGTATTTGCTGAAGAGAATGATCTGGTTCTTGATAAAAAAGTAGTTACCGATGCAGGTGATTCGGAAATATTGAAGCCCGGTCAGATTATATCTACCAGGGAACTTAGAGATGAGAACTCTACTTTGAAAAGAAAAGACCTCAAAATAGTAGAGGTAAGAGATGCGATGCCGGCGGTTTCTAAGCCGACGCTGCAAGGTATAACTCAGGCCTCATTGAAGACAGAAAGTTTCTTGTCGGCGGCTTCTTTCCAGGAAACGACTAAAGTATTGAGTGAAGCTGCCATTCGTGGTAAAGCAGACCAGTTGCTTGGATTAAAAGAAAATGTTATCGTAGGTCATTTAATTCCTGCCGGTACAGGTCAACGCAGATTTAACAATCTAATCGTTGGGTCTCACGAGGAATATGATAGCCTGGTAGCAGCAACAGAGGAGCCAAGTACAAGTCGCGAATTACAAGAAGAGAATTAATGGCTGACGAAAAAACCGATAAGAAGCCCGGTCAAAATCAGATTAATATTGAATTATCTGAGGAAATAGCTGAAGGTGAATATGCAAACCTGGCTATGATTGCGCATTCAAATAGTGAGTTCGTTATTGATTTTATCAGGTTGATGCCTGGTGTGCCCAAAGCTAAAGTGAAGTCGCGTATTGTGATTACACCGGAGCACGCCAAACGACTGTTGGGAGCATTGAATGATAATATTCAGAAGTACGAAGACACATTTGGACCCATTAAAAAGACAGATGAAGCGCCTAAGTTTCCGATTAATTTCGGAGGCACAATTGGTGAAGCCTAATGAAAGAAACCACAATTCAGATTGTGGTTTCTTTTTTTAACAATATAACCCTTCATAATTGAAGGGTTTTGTTTGTTTAAAATATGGCTTTTGATATCTTTGCAGTCCGAATTTCGAAAAGGATAAAATAAAAGAAAAAATATAGATGCCTACTATACAGCAATTGGTAAGAAAAGGTAGAAAAAACTTGGTTTCCAAGTCGAAATCACCTGCTCTGGATTCTTGTCCTCAAAGAAGAGGGGTTTGCACCAGAGTTTACACTACAACACCTAAGAAACCTAACTCGGCTATGAGAAAAGTAGCTCGTGTAAGGCTTACTAACGGTAAGGAGGTGAATGCTTATATCCCTGGTGAAGGCCATAATCTTCAAGAGCACTCTATTGTACTCATAAGAGGAGGAAGGGTTAAAGATTTACCTGGTGTTAGATATCATATCATTCGTGGTGCTCTGGATACTGCCGGAGTTAATGGTAGGTTACAAAGAAGATCGAAGTACGGAGCCAAGAGGCCTAAAAAATAAACGCGTAAACTAGAATGAGAAAAGCGAAACCCAAAAAAAGGTATATTCTTCCTGATCCTAAATTCGGTGATACCTTGGTTACAAAGTTTGTGAACTACCTTATGGTAGATGGTAAGAAAAGTATTGCATACAATATTTTTTATCAGGCAATCGATATTGTAGAAGGTAAGTCTGAGGAAAGTGGCCTTGAAACTTGGAAGAAAGCATTGAATAATGTGATGCCATCTGTTGAGGTAAAGAGTAGAAGGGTAGGGGGTGCTACATTCCAGGTTCCTTTGGAGGTACGACCTGACAGAAAAATCACGCTTGGCATTAAGTGGATGATCCGCTACGCCCGGCTTAGAGGTGAAAAAACCATGAAAGACCGTTTAGCGGGTGAAATACTTGCAGCTGCCAAAGGTGAAGGAGCAGCTATCAAGAAAAAAGACGATACGCACAGAATGGCCGAGGCAAACAAAGCATTCTCTCATTTCAGATTCTAATAATCACGGATAATGGCTAAAAGAGATTTAAAATATACGCGTAATATAGGTATTGCTGCACACATCGACGCTGGTAAAACCACTACCACCGAGCGAATTCTGTACTACACCGGGATGAGCCACAAAATTGGCGAGGTTCATGATGGTGCGGCTACTATGGACTGGATGGAGCAGGAGCAGGAAAGAGGTATTACCATTACTTCAGCGGCTACTACTGTTTTCTGGCCGTATAAAGGAAACGACTATCACATCAATATTATTGACACTCCGGGTCACGTTGACTTTACCGTAGAGGTAAACCGCTCTCTTCGTGTACTTGATGGGTTGGTGTTCTTGTTTAGCGCTGTTGATGGTGTTGAACCTCAATCTGAGACCAACTGGAGACTTGCTGATAACTATAAAGTAGCAAGAATTGGTTTTGTCAATAAAATGGACAGAGCCGGTGCTGATTTCCTTAATGTGTGCAAGCAGGTAAAAGAAATGCTGGGTACCAAAGCGGTTCCTTTGCAGTTGCCCATAGGCGCTGAAGATAATTTCAAGGGTGTTGTTGATCTGGTTGAGAATAAGGCTCTTGTTTGGAATGAGGAAGATAAGGGTATGACCTTTGAGGAGGTAGAAATACCAGCTGATATGGTTGATGAGGTGAATGAGTATCGTGAGAAACTTGTTGAATCTGTGGCCGAGTATGATGATGGATTAATGGAAAAGTATTTCGAAGATCCTGATTCAATTACAAAAGATGAGATAATCAAAGCACTTAGAGCAGCTACTATTGATTTAGCATTTGTGCCTATGCTATGTGGTTCAGCCTTCAAGAATAAGGGTGTTCAAACCATGCTTGATTATGTGATGGAACTACTTCCTTCGCCGCTGGATAGAGACAACATACCAGGTACAGATTTGGCTACTGAAGAAAAAGTGAGCCTGGCTCCGGATCCTGAAGCTCCATTTGCAGCTTTAGCATTTAAGATTGCAACGGATCCATTTGTAGGTCGTCTGTGCTTCATACGTTCATACTCAGGTATGCTTGATTCAGGTTCTTATGTTTTTAACTCAAGAACTGAAAAGAAAGAGCGCATCTCGCGTATTTTCCAAATGCATGCTAACAAGCAAAATCAAATTGATCAATTGCATTGTGGTGATATAGGTGCCGTAGTCGGATTTAAGGATATCAAAACCGGTGATACGCTTTGTAACGAAAAGAATAAGGTTGTACTTGAGTCCATGATCTTCCCAGATCCTGTTATTGGTTATGCTATTGAGCCAAAGACCCAGGCTGATGTAGATAAGCTTGGAATGGGTATTGCTAAGTTGATAGAAGAAGATCCTACACTCCAAGTTGAGACGGATCATGATACTGGGCAGACTATTCTTAAGGGAATGGGTGAACTTCACCTCGATATTATTATTGATCGTTTAAAGAGAGAGTTCAAAGTTGAGATTAATCAGGGCGCTCCTCAAGTTGCATATAAAGAGGCGCTTAGAAAAACTGTTGAACATAAGGAGGTATACAAAAAGCAGTCTGGAGGTAGAGGTAAATTTGCTGATATTGTATTCGAAATTGGTCCTAAGGACGAGGATTTTGAAGGTTCAGGATTGCAATTCCAGAATGACATTGTGGGTGGTGTAATTCCTAAAGAATTCATTCCTGCAGTTCAAAAAGGATTCGATCAGGCGATGACAAACGGACCTTTAGCCGGTTACCCGATTGACCATATGAAGGTTCGATTGTATCATGGTTCTTTCCACGATGTAGATTCGGATTCTTTATCATTTGAACTGGCAGCAAGAATGGGTTTTAAGGAAGCTGCAAAAAAATCCAGCCCTGTTCTTTTAGAGCCTATCATGGCTGTTGAAGTGGTAACGCCTGATGAATACACCGGGTCAGTTACAGGTGACTTAAATAAGCGTAGGGGTATTATGAAAGGCATGGATACCAGGGGTGTGGCTCAGGTAATTAAATGTGACGTCCCTCTATCAGAGCTTTTTGGATATGTAACGGATTTAAGAACAATAACTTCAGGACGTGCAACGGCGTCATTAACATTCTCGCATTATGATCCGGTTCCTCAAAATATTGCAGAAACAGTTATTTCTAGTGTAAAGGGCCAGCCCGCTTAATATATTTGACATGAATCAAAAAATAAGAATAAAACTTAAGTCGTACGATCACAATTTAGTAGATAAGTCTTCTGAAAAGATCGTAAGAGCGGTTAAAACAACGGGCGCTGTGGTTAGTGGTCCCATACCGTTGCCAACTGTGAAAGAGAAATTTACTGTACTGCGTTCTCCGCACGTGAATAAAAAGTCAAGAGAGCAATTTCAGTTATGTACCTATAAGAGGTTGGTAGATATTTACTCAAACAGCACTAAAACTGTAGATGCATTGATGAAACTTGAATTGCCAAGTGGGGTTGATGTTGAGATCAAGGTTTGATTGAAACCGACAGATATATAAAAAGCCTTTAGTGACAACTAAAGGCTTTTTTTTTAGTATTACTTCCGTAAAAAAATTATTTTAAGGAAATAATCTCTTACTGCCAGATGATACATATGCCTAAGTTATACGATGAGGTGCCATCCCTTGATTTAAATGATTTTGTGAATGGAAACGATGCAGTTCGAGCTTCATTCGTTCAGAACTTAGGAGATGCATATAATAGTATTGGCTTTGTGGCCGTAAAAAATCACTACCTTACCAATGAGCTTTCAGAAAAATTATATGAAGCCGTAAAGTCTTTTTTTAGCCTCGAAGAAAGAGCCAAGGCAAAATATGAAATTGAAGGTCTCTCAGGACAACGCGGTTATATAGGTAAGGGGAAAGAGCATGCCAAGGGCCGAACAGTGGGTGATTTAAAGGAGTTTTTTCACATTGGACAAGAGGTTACCGATAATGACTTAATTAAAGAGGAGTACCCTGATAATGTGTGGGTAGATGAGGTCCCAGAATTGGAAGAAATAGGGCTCGAAGTTTACAGACGATTGGAAAAAACAGGAATCGAAATGTTAAAAGCCATCGCTCTTTATTTGGGCTTACCGGAAGGTTATTTTAACGATAAAGTAAGGAACGGAAATAGTATACTAAGGCCTATCCATTATTTTCCAATTGAGGATGTGGATGCTATCCCTGATGACGCTGTGAGGGCGGCAGAGCATGGTGATATCAATTTGATAACTTTATTGATGGGTGCAAGTGCCGACGGGCTTCAGGTTTTACGCAGGGATGGTAAATGGATTCCGATAACGGCATTACCTAACCAACTTGTTGTTAATGTCGGCGATATGCTTGAGAGGCTTACGAATAGCAAGTTAAAGTCTACTATTCATCGTGTGGTAAACCCGCCTAAGGAATTGCTGGGAACTTCAAGGTACTCAATACCTTTTTTTATGCACCCCAGGTCTGAAATGAAGCTCAACTGCCTCCCTGAATGCATTGATAAAGAAAATCCCAAAAAGTTTGAAGATATTACGGCAGGAGAATTTCTTAACCAACGACTCGCTGAAATAGGACTTAAGAAATAGTATCGCATGTTCAAACGGGTACGATATTACATTTTTCTTAAAGATGTTTTTATCCTATCCGTTTCAGCTTTTGGAGGACCCCAAGCGCATTTTGCCATGTTTTTAGATATGCTTGTTCAGAAGCGTGGCTATCTCTCTGAAGAGGATTTAATTGAGCTTACGGCGCTTTGCCAGATCCTTCCCGGCCCCACGTCCACTCAAACCATTACGGCCATTGGCTATAAGCTGGGAGGTCCTAATTTGGCTTACTTAACCCTGCTGATATGGATGTTACCTGCAGTAATAATAATGACAACGGCCGGAATTGTTTTTAGCAATCTTGATGAAAAGGATATTTCAATTGAGTTTACCCGTTACATTCAGCCAATGGCAGTTGGTTTTGTGAGTTATGCCGCGCTAAAAATGGGACTTAAAGTGATAAAGACGAAGACTGCAGTAGCTATCATGATTATGTCTGCCGTGGGTTCATTTTTATTAAAATCACCTTATCTATTTCCATTACTACTGATTATAAGTGGGGGCATTACCGGTTTGAAGTATAACGCACAACCCATTGAAGAAAAGGACAGGGTACGTATTCAGTGGTCAAATTTTATTCTGTGGGCCCTGGTATTTATAAGCGCCGCAGTTCTTGGGGCCTTAACAAGGGATAAACCTGGCCTCTTACCTTTTAGATTGTTTGAAAACTTCTATCGAAGCGGTTCTTTAATTTTTGGAGGCGGACAGGTGCTGATTCCATTCCTGTATACGGAATTTGTTCAATTTAAAGGCTATCTAAGTTCTGAAGAATTTCTTTCCGGGTATGCAATGATGCAATCTCTTCCAGGGCCGGTTTTTTCATTCTGTGCTTATATCGGTTCCTTATCAATGAGAACCTTTGGTGTTGGGGGTGAAGTTGTCGGTGGTTTTGTTGCTGCGTTTGGCATTTTCTTGCCAGGTACATTTTTGATCTTTTTTGTTATTCGTTTTTGGGAGCAATTAAAAAAGTACAGGATTATTAAAGCCTCATTAGAAGGAGTGAATGCAGCGAGTACGGGGATGGTAATTGCAGCAGCTGTTCTCATGTTTATGCCGCTGGATAGAACAGTTCAGGATGTTTTTATTGTGCTGGGTACATTCTGTTTGCTAACCTTCACCAAATTGCCGTCACCGTTGCTCATCATAGGAGGTTTAATAGCCGGGTTTATAATTTAACCAACCCTAATTTAATGACCGGTCAAATTTAAGTAAATAAAAAGGCTCAACGTTTATTAACGATGAGCCCATGTATTGATCCTTTTGTTTTTACTATCTATCCTAACTTAAAGGTAATAGGTAGTATAATTCTTTGCTTTACCGGTTTACCTCTTTGCTTAGGAGGGCTCCATTTAGCAGCGCCTTGTATTACCCGAACGGCTTCTTCATCACATCCAGCACCGATCCCTTTTACGGCTTGTACATCGGTTAATGAGCCGTCCTTATCAACCACAAACTGCACATATACTTTCCCTTCAATGCCCATCCTTCTGGCTTGTGCAGGATATTTCATTTTTTTGGATACATAGTCATAAAAAGCCTGATAGCCCCCGGGAGGCATTGCCGGATCTTCCACAATTTGGAATATTTCGTCTGCAACCTCTTCTTCAGGAGCTTCTTCAACGATAATGTCTTCTATCACTTCGTCTTCCGTAACTTCTACATCGAGATCTACTTCAATTTCTTCCTCAATTTCCTCTTCATCCGGAACTTCAATTATTTCGGGCTGCTGAATTTTTGGCGGCGGTGGTGGTGGCTGCTCGGTAGGTGGTATTTCCAATAGGTCTTCAAAGTCATCTTGTACCTGACCAAGATCTACTAAGGAGCCATCATCGTACTTACGGTATTCGAAAGCGAATACAACGATAAGCATTGAAGCAAAGAGTCCTATATTGAAAAATAAGCCTCCTTTTTTGCCTAAATCTGCTTTTTCAGTTTTTTTAGATTCCATTTAGGGATAAGTTTATTACGTGTGCGTATTCAAGTAACAGTAAATATACAAAAGTTATAGTATAATAGTTCATCGTTTCCAAAGGTTGTTTTGTAAGTAAAACAAACCCACACCGCATAAGGCACCTATGATGTTTGCCACTGCATCATAGGCCTCCATACCTCGGTCCGGAATGAACTCTTGCGCATATTCTATTATAAACCCGTAAAGAATGGCGCTGACAGACCCGGTTAAAATATATTTTACTTTCGATCTGGACTTTGATCTGAGGTACAGGCCTGTTATCAGCAAGTATGATTGTACAAGAAAGATACCTGCATGACCTAACTTATCGTAATCGAAAATTGACAGGTTGGGTACAGACTTCCCTGGGGTAAGAGTAAGTGCTAAAATTAATAGCGCCCAAAGTACGGCGCCAGTTAAATATTTATTCAAAAATCAAACGCCTATGAGCTCTTTATAATCCTCTGAGGAAAGTAATTCGTCAAAATCCGCTCCGTCAGCCAATTCAATTTTAATCATCCAGCCTTTATTATAAGGGTCTTCATTAACAACTTCAGGTGACGATTCAAGCTCAGAGTTGAATTCAGAAACAGTACCACTTATTGGCATAAACAGATCGGAGACGGTCTTAACGGCTTCAACGGTTCCAAAAACCTCACCTTGATCTATGGTTTCCCCCTCACTCTCAATTTCAACATATACTATATCGCCCAATTCACCTTGTGCAAAGTCGGTAATGCCCACGGTAGCTATGTTTCCATCTATTTTGATCCATTCATGATCTTTTGTGTATTTAAGGTTTTCAGGTACGTTCATAGGATTAAATTTTACGATCAAAAATACATGGTTTTTTTAACTCGGGAAATTTTATTGCGCTAAACTGAATCTTACTTGAACACCCAACCGCGTAGTGGCCCTACGGAACGAGGTAGATATTTTAGGTTCGTTAATGTTTCGTTCAAAATAAAATTGCAGATTCAATTTTTCGTTAAGCACATAACTCACGTTAGGTCTGAACTGAATGTTTAAAGCACCGTTTGTGACGGTACTGATCTCGTCAATTCTTCGCTGTATGGTTTCAGTGTCGCGAATGGTAAAGTTCATTCTAAATGTGAGGTCGTTTTTTAATGTAATTACTCTGCCCTGAGATTTAAAAGGGAGCCTGAAATTAGCCTTGGTGAAGCCCATTTCCAGTACCACATCATTGCTATTTACCTCAGTGACTTGCGCATTATTAATGTTTAACGCTATGTCGCGTTTGGTTTTATACTCTACTTTAGCGGTAAGCCTGCTTTTGGTTCTTACACTTATACCGATCAAAGGGCTAAACTGCTCGCTGATCATTACCTGACTTATGTTATAGATCGGGATTAAATTACCGTCATTATTTGGGTCACCGGCAAAAACGTTAGTGTTATACTCATCCAGCCCATTCGTTAATTCTAATCCATTTTCATATTCCAGGTTACTATTATAGTTGGTTACAGAGTAGCTGGATTGATATGCATGAGTAACACTAACTGATTGAAATTTTTCTTGGAGGGCAGGTATTTTTCCTAAACCGGCAAAATCAATTCGCCAGTTCGGAATAGGAGTTTTGGGGAAAGGACTTAGGCTTATATCACTGGCATCTTTTCCCGAGTATGCCGCAATAAAGGCGGGTATTAGTATGTCTTGTGAGTTTGTATCATATTCAGGGTTGATTTCCCTGAACCTTGATAGAATTTCCAACCTGTTACGCTCAAAGTCTTCAAAAACAGGTGAATTATTGTCGTCATCATTTCCTTTAAAAGCAGTTGCTATTGTTAAGAAGGATATATTATAGGCCCCCGATCTTGACGGGTTTAATGAGCGAAATTCACCTAGATCCTCATCGAAGCGAAAGATCTCTTCAAAAGCAGAATTCTTCGTTTTCTTTGCGTTGAGTTGAACCTTAAAGTCTTTGAAAGGTTCAAGATCTGCCCTAATATCTATTGTTTCCGTTTCCGTTTGGGTAAACGGGGCGGTAAGATTTGGATTTGTGCTTAGTAGATTTTTACTCGCCAGGCGATTTCGAATATCAGGATTTTGCGAGCCTAAAATAAAACCCCAGCCAGGCTCATTAAAGCTACTGTCCATACCAAATAAATACACACGTGGCGTAAAACCGTTTATTATGGTGCCTTCCCTCAGCGAATAGGTGGCATTTACGGATCGGACGGACATCAGAAACTTGAGGAAGCCCTTGGCCAATTTGTTTTCTCTCGTCTTGGTTGTGACTGTATCGGCTTGAGTATTTTGCCTTAAGCTGCTTCTACGCGTATTTCTGGGAGGTGAATTGATTTTTTTCAGGAACCCTACTTTGTTATACAGTTTTACCAAATCGAGCTTCCCGCTTAATGAATTATCTCTACTGTTTTGAATTGTATTTCCAAAGCCTAAGCTGTCGGCCAGGTCTTGGTCAGAGTAGAACGGTCCTGCCGTCCAGGCATAACTTACTTGATAGCGATAGTCACTGCTGATCCAATCGGTTAAAGGGATCTTATCTAATGGAAGCCGATAATTGGCATTGACGGATTGATTGAAATTCTTCATACGTCCAAGTCGCTTCAGGTTAGACCATACTGAATCCCGGTATTGACTTCTGGAAATGAAGCGCGATGAATCTGAAGACTCAAGGCTTTCACCACCAAAAGGGCTGCTATTAGGCTCGTCAATTATTGCCTCCGCTCGCGCCGCATAGTCAATGGATATACTTTTTGTCAGGTCCCAACGAACATTGTAATTTCTATTAAATGTGAAAAATTTTTCAAAATTTTCAAGATTGCCGTTATTATCGTTTCTATAAATGCGCTGAACCAGTTGTCTATCTAAATCCCACCGCACTGAAATATTGGTGGGTATTGGATTAATGTTAAACTCCTTTAGCAATTTGAGGTACTTCTTATCGAGCAGTTTCGAGTTTTTGAAGGGTTCCCAGGGCTCATTGGTAGGGCTATAATTATAGGCTATTGAACCGGACTGATTTTCTCTCAGAAAACGTTGAAGGTTGAAATTTGTCTGAAGTACTTCGCTGAAGGAGTAAGAAAAGCTGAAATTTTCAAAGTCATAGATGTGTTTTTTTGCATCTTCATTGACCTTTACCTTCCTGACATTTATAAAATTAATACTTCTCCTTGTCTCTGTGTCCGTTACGATGTCTTCATATTCATCTCTTTCCTCCTGTGTTTCGAATGATTGGAGTGCGGCTTCAACGGTTATGTCCGGATTGGCCGGATCAAAACGTGGTTTTATGGTCGTTTTCTGATAGCTGACAAACATAGGCACTTTTAAGCCCAGGCGCTCCGGCAGAAGTTTATCCAAGGTGATATTCGCAGAAATATCATAAGAAGTGGTTTCTTCCCTGGTTCGTTCAGCAATTCTGGACTGGATACCCCCAAAACCAAAGGTAGTATGCCTGACCGTAGCCGTAATATTGGCCAGATCAGCAAGCTTCGCGTTTAGCGTTGCGTTAGTTGCCCACCCTTTGGTTCGATCAAAATCAGTAACCCTCAATTCATTTGCCCATATACATGCGGATTGAGGTCTGCCATCTGCGGATTTAGGATTTCTAACTCCTATGGTTAGCCATTCTACTGCGCTTAAATCTGGATTACCGCGGAGCCTGATTCTGTGCTTCCCTACTACTTTGGCGCTATCTCTTGGAAAAATAAGTCTTTTGTTTAAACCCAGTCGGTCTCTCTCACTTTTAAGTGCGTAAAGCTGATTAATGTCGAGATCAATTTGATTGCTATCAGGCCAAATTTCAGATACTACCTCAGATCCCGGAGGCGTTATTTTCAATGGGATTTCGATTTCATAATAGTTCGAATCTACATCCGTACCCAGGCGTAAAAAAGCGGTAACCTCCCCATCTTCTTCGGCTGTTTCGCTGTCGGCGTGTAGAAACATTTTAATACGACCATAATTGATTAAATCCAGCCCAACCTGTTTTACTACGGCTCTTGCTTGCCCGTCATCAATGTCTTCTACACATACCTGTAGTGATTGCTCATTAAGCCTTCTTTCTACGGCAGCAGTATTATCTCTATCCCTGTCAAATCCCGGAGGAAGCACATAGGGCGATTGCGTGTCTGTTCCGGCTCCGTTTTCCTCAATGTTCACCACGGAAACCGTAAAATCGTCCGGTACTGCATCCCTATCTCCACGTGCGTCAAAATTTGCTTCTTCAAATCTTCCCGGGTCCCTTCTCCAGCGGCTGGCTACAAATCTGAAGTTAGCTAAACGTAATACTACCGGTTCTTCAAAATCAGTCATGTACATGCGCATATAGCGGATGCTTTTAAAGCCTGAAATATTTCCAAAGCGTGCATCAAATTGGCGAATGGGGATCCTAAACAAATACCAGGTCACCTCGTCTCCACTAGTAAGATCTGTATCTGCTGTGATCTGATCCACTACGTATTTGTTGTTTGACAGTTCTCCGGGCTCTAGATCTACTTTGTATTCATAGAATTCTTCTAACTCACTAAGTGTATTGTCATCATTTAGATCTTCGTTGTCAGGTAAAGTGGTGCCTGAAGGAGTGAAGAGAGAGTTCTGACTTGTGACCACCGGAGAATTATTTTCCAATCCATTGAAGTTTTTATAACGCTCAAGAATGCCGGCATTTCTCTCATCCAGGTCATCTCCAAGAAAATAAGTAAAATCGTCTGCCGAAGGATCATCGAAATTAGGGTTAAAAAAAACTTGCTCATCGGCATTATCCAATCCGTCAAGGCCAATGTCCTGATTGTCCCGTGCAGATTCTGAATTGTCAAATGCATTTGTTAAGAAGGGTTCACGAGTAACGTATCCCCATTCTGTGCTGTCTACCGCTTCAGGATTGCTTGCGACACCGTTAGGTGGCAATCCATTCTCAAATCCATGCCTGTTGTCTGGGATTACGTCTTCAGATATACTACCCAAATTGAAATACAAATCTCCACCTTTAGTAGTTCCGCGATTTCCGGAGATATTCA
Source organism: Bacteroidota bacterium (assembly GCA_038750705.1). Classification (GTDB taxonomy): domain Bacteria; phylum Bacteroidota; class Bacteroidia; order Cytophagales; family Cyclobacteriaceae; genus Fulvivirga. The sequence continues at coordinate 2,302 of JBCDHA010000013.1, read as the reverse complement.
CGTTTGGACTTCCCTCGTTTGAAAGCTGTAAAAACGGGTCCATCATCCAGAATTCAATATACTCAACATTTGCCTTGTCAAAATCCACCTCAGACCGGATGGCATTGGTGATACCACCCCAGTTCTGCTTTGCGTCTGTGGTTAGCAATGTTCCATCTGCTGAAGTCTGTGACGTATAGTTATACGGACCTCTTTCGTTTGGATAATAGGCAAGATCGAATATTTGCTGAAAGTTTATGATGTTAGGATCTAACCCGGGGAATATTTCCTGTGGGGTGACCGCTCTCACAAAATGATTGTCTAATTCTACATCGGTAATGGCATCCGGTGTTCTTCGGTCGTTTCTATAAAAGAGATTATCTATTTGGTACCAGGCTAATTTTGCTCTAAAATCGTTTTCACTTCGTAGACTTCCCGTTCCATGAAAGTTTGGCTTGAACCGAACATCCGGTGTTGAAGCCAGCCGCCAGTTGGAGGGGTTGTTCAAAGAAAACGGGGTTGCCGAGTTTTCAAAATCGTCAATATATGAAGTGCCTTCTCCGTCCACTATGTTAGATGTACCGGGAATCAGCTGGGCAAATTCCGCATTGAAATTAATAGTTGAAGGTTCTTTAGTCTGAAGCAAGGGTAACTTATCAAGCATTTTGGTGATAAACCTTGATTCTTTTTGCAAGTTGATATCGAACCCGTACTTGGTATTTCGGGTTGGTTCATTTCCCACACTAATTCTTGTAATCAATGGCCGTTCATTAAGCCTTAAAATAGTAGCTCCTAAATTTATATCATCGTTAACCTTATAGTCGAACCGGGCGCCTAAAAGCGTTCTTGATTGAAAATTGAATAGATCAGCCTTTTCATACGAAATGGTGATTTTCTTGCCGGAATTTAAAACACCTTCATTAATGATACTGACCTTCCCGAAGGTATAATCCACGCGGTAATCTGTATTCTCCACTAAAGGAGATCCTCCTGCAAAAACACGCACCGAACCTTCGGCAATGTTAAACCCGGGAATTACAATCTCATTGGAAGAACCGGACTGAAAAGACCCTTGGATAAAATATTTGTTTTTACTGGAAACCAGTTGGGCATCAATTAATGTCCTATTGTACAATTCGTCGTATGAATACTTGGCTATTAGATCTTCTTCTCGGGGGTCCTCGTTGAATTCATTGGTCAGAGCGTCGCTAAAAGGACGTAGGAAAGGAAAAATGACGACGCCTGTTTCCGTGTCAATAGTTATGTCTTCAACAAAGTCGAAGTTTCCATCACGTTGAGGGTCATTGTTTGGATTAAGCTTATCTAATCCTAATATTTCAATAAGCGGTTTTGTGCTGGCTGTGACTCCTTCCTGTAATTGCGGATTGTCGATTCCGGTGTTATCATCTCTGTATATAACGCGTAATTGAAAACCTTCAGGATTAATGTTGGATGCGTTAAGCGCATAAATATTTTTCATCATCAACTCCCAGGTAGGGACCCTTATCTCCGGTAGTGAATTGTCATTGGGATCCAAAGAAGCATCAATTCGGATTTGCCTGGGGCGTAACAATTTTAAGAACACTACCTTGTCTTCTTCCAGTGTGGTATAATCCCTGGATAACTCACCTACTGTGTAGGACTGTCCATTGAAGCTATATTGATAAGATACCGCCAACGCTTCGTCATTTTGGAGCTTTCTGAATAAGGATATATACCCAAGTTTTGAGTTGATGGTGTATTCGTTAAAATCCAGTTTTCTTGCGCTTGTAATCTTTTCAAAATCGAGACCTTCCTGCAGACCTTGATTTTCAAGAAAATTATTTATCTGGTCAGAATTTCGCTGGGTACTGCTTTGTTCAGGAAGTAGCTGGCCAGGTCCATCAAAGAGGTTGTTAGCTTCGTTGCTATTGGTAGTCTGACCTGCATTTGGAATAACTACGGCATCTCTAAAAATATTTTCAGACTCAGGTTCAGCTAAATCCATTAACCCAACAACATCCCTGAGCGTTTCTGTGTCGTTATTTCGGTTTACTACATATACTTCAACATTAGTAACATTTACTCCGGAGCTAATTAGAGGAACACCAGCTACCCAACGTTCATAATTCTCTCGAAAAAAATGCCCGAGAAAAAAGTGACGGTTTTCGTCATAGTTCGAAGCCAATACCTCGAATTCTCTTCCTTGTGCACCTCCTCCTTCAATTTCAATTGTTTCTGATTTACCGCGTTGTGTTGAAGCTACCGTAGTTACAAAAAGATCTCCAAATTGAAGTTGAGCTTTAACACCAAACAAGTTTTGAGCGCCTGTAATTAAGCTATT
>JBCDHA010000012.1:0-19088 GCA_038750705.1 Bacteroidota bacterium | reverse complement strand
TATTGAGGTGCCAAATAAGAATCGGGAAATGGTGAGTATACGCTCGGTGTTGTCTACTGAGAAGTTCATGAAGAGTGATAAAGAGCTTCCGGTGGCGTTGGGCAAGACGATATCGAATGAGGTGCATGTAATTGATTTGGCAAAGATGCCGCACTTGCTAATGGCGGGTGCTACAGGTCAGGGTAAGTCGGTCGGACTGAACGTTCTGTTAACGTCACTTCTGTACAAGCGGCATCCATCCCAACTCAAGTTTGTATTGGTAGATCCAAAAAAGGTAGAGCTCACTCTTTTTAATAAAATAGAAAGGCACTTTTTGGCAAAACTACCGGATAGTGAAGAAGCCATAATTACCGATACCAAAAAGGTAGTCCATACATTGAATTCGTTATGTATTGAGATGGACCAACGGTATGATCTGCTCAAAGATGCCGGAGCGCGGAATTTAAAAGAATACAACGCCAAATTTGTTTCCCGTGGTTTAAACCCTCAGAATGGGCATAAGTTTTTGCCATATATTGTGCTGGTCATAGACGAATTAGCAGATTTAATGATGACCGCCGGCAAAGAGGTAGAAACTCCTATTGCACGGCTTGCCCAGCTGGCCCGCGCTATAGGAATACACCTGGTAGTTGCTACCCAGCGGCCTTCGGTAAACGTAATTACCGGCGTAATTAAAGCCAACTTCCCTGCGCGCCTGTCTTTTAGGGTAACATCAAAAATCGATTCCAGAACGATTCTTGATGCCGGCGGCGCCGACCAGCTGATTGGTATGGGCGACATGCTGTTTTCACAAGGTTCGGATGTTATTCGTTTGCAGTGCGCCTTTGTAGATACACCGGAAGTAGATAAAATATGTGACTTTGTAGGTTCACAAAGAGGTTATGAGACTGCCTACATGCTTCCTGAGTACGTAGGTGAAGATGAAGGCTCCGGTGTCGGAGATATTGATTTGGCGGACAGAGATACACTTTTTGAAGATGCGGCCAGGCTTATAGTCATGCACCAGCAGGGCAGTACCTCATTGATCCAGCGTAAGTTAAAACTTGGTTATAACAGAGCTGGCAGGCTTATTGATCAATTAGAAGCGGCAGGTATTGTAGGTGCATTTGAAGGAAGTAAGGCTCGCGAAGTTCTTATTCCTGATGAGTATAGTTTGGAACAATTATTGAATGATTTAGACTAACTTTGCACCTCTTGCAAAGAAATTAAAATATTATAGTGGTGAGTAGTTTTAGTAACTTAAGCACTCGCTCAAATAAAAATAGACAGATGAAAAAAGTAATAATCCTGGTGGCGTTTGTATTTTTTGGAATGACGAATGTTTTTGCACAATACGATCCTGAGGCAAGAACGATTCTCGATAACATGAGTGATAAGATCAGGTCCATTAATGCTTACAGTGCGGATATAAGCAATTCGTTGATCAACGAAGCTGATGGCATAAACGATAAATTTGAAGGTAAAATAGTTGTTCAGTCAGATAAATATAGACTTGAATTAGACGAACAGGTAGTGATAAATAATGGAACTACGGTCTGGACTTACCTGCCTGATGTGAACGAAGTGAATATTGATAACTATGATCCGGACGAAGATGAGATCACGCCCTCTAAAATCTATGATGCTTACAAAGAAGGTTATAAGTACATTCTGTTAGGTGAAGAAAGCAAAAACGGAGTGATGTGTAGTGTTATTGATTTGGTTCCTAATGACAAGGATGCTCAATTTTTTAAAGTAAAGCTCTTCATTTCAAAAAAAGATAACCTCTTAAAAGGATGGACCATGTTTGAAAAGTCCGGCAATAAATACCTATATGAAATCAATAATTTCGATTCTTCAATTAGCGTAAGAAATAGCGATTTCGAATTTGATCCCACTAAATATCCCGGGGTGGATATTATTGACTTGAGATAGTAATATTAGTTATTTGCTATCGAAACAAACCTGGAAACATCCCTGACTATATATTCGATGTTGTCCTTAAACGTCATCGAAAGGGCTTCACCAAGGCTTGTATTAAAATAACGTCTAAGCTCGACATCGCTCTTATATACATTCTTTAAGGGTTCTGTCAATCTGGAAGACTCTGTTTTTCCTGTACGAATGATTTTTCCGTTCTTGGAAATTGCATAATTCATTTTACTAAACGCTTCACCTGGTCCGGCAAACTGCTGTTCTGACATACTATAGAAAAGAAGTCCGAAAATAAATACTCCATTTATCATATATGGGCCTTTTGCATAGGCCTCCTCAATTTCGATATAAAGTTTTGTTTCCGTGTTATTCTTTAATTCGTAGTTCCCACTTCTTGAGGTTTCTTTATTAAAGGCATCTTCAATAAAGTTTGCTATTGGCTCTTGAATTGAATTTTGCCCTATAGAATAGTGATATTCGTTTTTCCAACTGTTGTAAATAAGGGCTGGAATAACAGTTCCTTTACTTTTAGATAATTTAGCTATTTCGGGGAAATCATTCTTGATGATGACACTATCAAGATCGACAGCAAACTGATATTTTCGTTTTGATTCTTTCGAATCTTGTAAGTACGATAAACTAGTAGGTTGTGAGGTAAGATTCTTATAAAGTTTTTTGGTGGACGTGCACGACATGAATGCTAACAGGAGAATGAATAAGCTTTTATTTTTAATTACTGGTGTCAGACTAAATTTTCTGAACAAGAAAAAAGTGTCTTTAAAGCGTCCGAGAAAAGATTGTTTTTTTAAACTGGAAACTACCCCCACCTGCCAAGTGGCAGCAGTAACTAAGCGCTGACCTTGACGGAATTTAAAGGGTGTTTTTAGCAAATGATTCCAAATCAAAAAATCTTTTCTCGGACGCTGGTAATTTTTAATAACCATGTTTAAAATATCTGAATCTATCTCTTGTTATTTTTTTTACTAATTTATTATTTGAGCAATCATGTGCTTTTTGATACTTGGCAGTCGGATTTTTATTCATACCCAGTTCGTAACTACAGTCAATTTTCAGTACAAGTGATTGACAATCAAAAAGAGTATCATCTACTTCGTCCAGTAGTATGGACGCCTTTGAAAATTCTTCATCTCTCATCAGAAGTACAGCAGTTAAAAAATTATATTCGGCCTTAGTAAGATTGAGCGTCGTGTATTCTTTTTCTAGCCTATTCTTATTTAAAATTTCACTAAGCACATCTATACTTACTTGATTTCTAAAATGTGATGAATCCAATAATATGTACTTCTGCGTACTGGTTAACTCTTTGGCCGAGTAGGACTTTGTGGTTGTGAATCTGTACAAAGAGGATTTGCAAGCGCCCAGAACAACTACGGAAGAGAAAAATACAATATAAATGCGCATAAAAAGCTAAGAAAAGCGAATGTGCATAGAATTAAAAGATGTCAGGCTAAAATTTAGATTCTCGATTACTTTGAAAGGTGCAATTCAACATCCAATATCTGCTCCTGACCTGAATAGGTCTATGGTCTCTATTATAAAATCTTCTATTCTGGACGTAGAAAGGTCTTTCTCATTCTTAAATCGTATGCAGCCCTTGCCGGTATCCAGCCCAGCCAGTAATTCTGCAGAGGTGTCGATTTTGGTTGTATCACCCACATACAAGCTCACGTAATTTTTTTGGGCATTGAGGTGAAATATTGTTTTTCCCTGATCTCGGAAGGCCAGCATTTTGTATTCAATAGCCTCTGTCAATCCCTGTTGAAGTAGGATGTCCCTCAGTTTCATAAGAACGGATTTTCTCCAATCATCAACTAACGTTTCGAGGTATTCTTTTGTACTGGATACTGGATATTGCATGGTGTTGAATTTACCTTAATTTAGGCATAGATTCAAAAAAAGGAGATAGCCCATGGGCTATCTCCTTTTTATACTCGATTTATTTTCTTAATCCACAAGTACTCTTATCACTTCTATTGAGTTAGATAGCTCATAAACTGCTCCATCTAAATCACTTACATTGTTACCTTCGGCCAGCCCGGTTAAACCTTCAGCATAAGTAATGTACCAGACCAGGCAAGTGCCTCCACCGGCGGTATCAAAATCAGGAACAGTGAATGATGGAGGTAATCCAAGAATGTTTCCGACCTCATCCGTCACTATCCAACTGCTCTGGCCGTCCACGGAAAACCCACCATCCACTGTTATTGCTCCTTCGGCTATATTATCGGGATTTCCGTCGCCTACTGTAAAGCTAAACGGTCCCCCCGTTAATGTAGGGGCGTCAAGTCGATACACGGTAATTGGATTTGACAATGCAAAAACCCCGTCTAAATCGTTAGCATTCATGCCTACCTCTAGCCCTGCAAGTCCTGATTCGTAGGTTATATACCAAACCAGGCATGCGCCAGGCCCAGCTGCATCAAAGTCAGGTGCACTGAAAGTAGGAGGTAGGCCAAGGATATTCCCTTCAGTATCGGTTACTACCCATCCACTTTCCCCCAGGTCAGAGCCAGCGTCATCGATAGTAATACCATCCATTGGAATATTATCGGCTGTTCCGTCAACGATAAAATTAAATGGGCCACCTGAAATCTCGGGAGCGGCCACCCTGTTTACTGTTATCCAGTTATCAGAGATTTCTTCTTCATCATCATCGTTTAACGTAGAAATATTTTCTCCTGCCACAGGATCGTTTAAACCCCGGTAAGACCAACCCCAGATATGACATATGCCTGCCGGCGCCCCGGACAAATCAACAGTGGCATTATCTCGATCTTCGGGATTTACCCAGGCCAGAATATCATCATTTTCATCAGTAATTATATACCAATAGCTTAGGCTATTCGCAGAACTCGTTGTATTAACACCACTAAATATGAGTTGAGCGCTTCCCGCTTCACCTAATGCGGTTGTGGAGCCATCCATAAGCGCTACCATACCACCATCCGGCGTTTCTCTGTTTACTGTTATCCAGTTATCAGAGATTTCTTCTTCATCATCATCGTTTAACGTAGAGATGTTTTCTCCTACCACAGGATCATTTAAGCCTCTGTAAGACCAACCCCAGATATGACATATTCCATCCGGTGCTACTGAAAGATCAACAGTGGCGTTGTTTCTGTCTTCGGGATTTACCCAGGCGAGTATGTCATCATTAGCGTCGGTAATGATGTACCAGTAACTTAGGTTATCGGCTGTGCTTGTAGTGTTAACGCCATTAAATATAAGTTGAGCGGTACCTGTTACGCCCGATGCTGTAGTAGAACCGTCTGCAAGCGCTACCATGCCTCCATCCGGCGTTTCCCTGTTTACACTAATAAAGTTTTCAGAGATCTCCTCTGCTTCATCATTATTTAAAGTAGAAATATTCTCGCCAACTACAGGATCTTCCAAACCTCTGTAAGACCAACCCCAGATACGACACTCACCTGCCGGTGCGCCGGAAATATCAATAGTTGCGTTATTTCTATCATCCGGATTTACCCAATCAAGGATATTATCATCAGCATCGGTAATTACATACCAATAACTAAAATTTACAGCTGTACTGGTAGTGGTAACACCGTTAAAAATAAGTTGATCAGTGCCGGTTACGCCTGAAGCCGTTGTGGAACCATCAGCAAGCGAGACCATACCGCCGTCAGGTGTTTCGGTAATACCTGAATCGTCATCGTCATCACCACAGCTTGCAAGTCCCAAAGCCGCTAAAGTCATGACAACCAAAAATAATTTGTTAATTAATTTCTTCATGATATTTGATGTAATTGATTTTGATTCAAATCAAGTGAAGAAAGATTGCGGCAATATCACGGAAATATCACAGAAGTATAACGGAGATACTAACTGATTGACAAACAGGGTATTATAATTTACCGGCTAAAAGAATTACCTGATAAATAGGGAAGCTTTGTCAGGTAACTGACAGAGAATACATTTTAGCTCTCACTTTTTTTATCGGGCTGTCTTTCAAGATCAAAAAGATCATTCAAGATATCGATGAGTGTTTCGGCTTCTCCTCGTTTACAGGCTGCTTTGAGTTGAAGCACGGGGAGCTTCATCACCTTCTGCATCATGCTTTTAGTTAATTTATCAGCAAGTTTGGCTTCTGAAGCTTCTGCATCCTTAAGGTAGCGTTCAAGTTCTTGCTGACGTATACTTTCAAGAGCATTTTTAAGCTTTTTGATGGTTGGAGACACAATCATCTCTTTCGACCAGTCATCGAAGTCTATGATCGCTTCATCGATTATTTGCCTGACTTGAGGTATGGCTTTCTTTCTGGTTTCCAGCGCTTTTGAAGCTTTATTATTAATGTTATCTACATTATACACCAGTGCACCGGGTATGCTTTCAATGTTTTTATCGATACTTCTGGGTACTGCCAGATCTATAAAGTATTTGTAGGAATGCAAATCAAGTGAGTCCACAAAGTCTTTGGTTAAAGTAGGCTCATCTTTTGCTACCGAACATATAACCACATCGGAATTAGCAACAGCTTCAAGAGCATGCTCGTATGAAATTACCTCAAAACCACATTCAACAGCCAGTTCATCAGCCTTTTGTCGGGTACGGTTAGCAATTGTAACCTCGTAGTTTCCTTCCGTTAAGTGCCTACATACATCTTTGCCTATTTCACCTATTCCCAGAACAAGGACGGTGGGTTTAGCAATACCTGTAGTCACTTCTTCAACCAACTCTTTAGTGGCATACGAAACCGATGCGGCTCCATCTCTAAAAGGTGTTTCCTGAACCACCCTCTTATTGGTGAAGAAAATAGTGTGAAGTAGTCTGTGAAGGAATGGACCGGCCATATTTTCATCTGCAGTCCATTGGTAAGCATTCTTTATTTGATTGATAATTTGTAAATCACCAATGACCTGAGCTTCTAAACCCAATGAAACATTGAACAAACGCCTGATGGCAGCGCCGCTCTCAGTAATTGAAAAGAAAAAATTGACAACATCAGTATAGTTAACTCGCTTGATCAGGCATAGCCCCTTAATGAGCTGTTCCGATAAATCATCGTGATGATTGTAATAAATTTCAGTACGATTACAAGTACTTAACGCTAACACGTCTGTTGCACTGGTGAAATCCCGTGTGAAATCAAGAAGTCGCTTGACCTCAGCCTCACTAAGTGTAAGCTTCTCCCTAACAGCTATGGGTGTAGCTTCGAATGATATTCCTACAGATTTAAAAGAATTTTCCATTAACTATACGAGCGTTGCAAACTTAGCCATTAAGCGCTTTCTTTAAAAGCATAACACTTATTTGGAAACACTAAAAATAATTTTGATTTCAAAACTAATAAGTGCCAATAACTCAAAACCTGATAAAAATCATAGTGGATTTTGATTCGCATGATAGGTGCTGGCTTATTTAGCCTTTAAATAGAATTAATTCAAAATAAAATAGTCTTTAACGGTCTTTTATCTATTTTTATTCTTAACTGACCGTATTGGTCAGTATTAGATTGGAAGATGAAAAGACTAACAAAATGGTTAGGGCTATATTTTAACATTTCAAGATCTGAGTCCAACGGATTCGTAGTGCTGATGTTATTGATGTTAATCATAACAGTCACCGCTTTTTGGTATAGTTCCGGATCAAGCCAACGGCCCTTAACCCTGGATGACGCTATTCTTGATAGTTTGCTTGTTTCCATTGAAAAGAATGCCCAAGTTGATTCTGTGGATGTTCAACCTCAGTTTTACAGGAAGTTTGAGTATCAAGATCTCTACGGTAAAAAGAAAAGAACACATCTATTTGAGTCTTTGCCAAAATATGAGTCAAAGAGTATTGCTAAGTTTGATATCAATGCCGCTGATACGTTACAACTGAAGCAATTGAAGGGAATAGGCACGGTATTGTCCAGGCGCATTGTTAAGTACAGAAATATTTTAGGTGGTTTTGTAACCTTAGATCAGCTATCTGAGGTGTACGGCTTACAGGACAGCGTACTATTGCAGTTGGATTCTATGGTATTCATTTCATCCGAATTTCAACCAAAGAAAATAAACGTAAATACGGCTACCCCGGACAGTTTGAGCAGACATCCGTACATAAAGAGACCGCTTGCCCGTGCAATAAATAACTATAGATTTCAACATGGAGATTATTCCAGCTCTGTTGACCTAGGTAATATTAGGCTTTTGGACTCGTTAACTTTGATCAAGATCACACCTTACATTAGTTTCTAATTCTTCATATTGCAGAGTTATTAAAATGTTTAATGCGCGAAGTACTTGAATCATATCTTAAGAGGCTGGCAAACCTTTCCGGGAACAACAGGTCGTTATTGCTTCGCCGGCTAACCTCGGATCAGTTTCTTGATTTATATGACCTGAATTTCATTCATGATGAAGGTACTTTTGGTATAGTTAAGCACCTGGTGGCCATGAGGTCTACAGTATTATGTAGCCACCTGGATAGTCGTCATGAGGATACCAACCTGGTTAGCAGACGGCTGAAGAGACTACAGCGGATGGACAAGTTTCTTCAGGAGGAGCGAGGCTCGAAAGACCTGTACGTGGGTTGGCCGTTTGTAAAAGGTAAGCTAAGTGATGGTACTCCGGTTCGATGCCCTTTACTTTTCTTTCCTGTTGCTATTAACATTAATAAGGAAAAATGGGTGATGACCCCCCGCAAACATGAGGGCATAACCTTCAACAAGGCTTTTTTTCTGGCTTATGCACATTATAACAGTGTTTCACTTGATGATGATTTTCTTGATCGGGGTTTTGAGGATTTTGATGATGACATGACCGTTTTCAGAACCAGCTTATATCAGCTTCTGAAAGAAAGCCCGGTAGAGATCAATTTTAATCAGGAAAACTTCCAGGATAGTATTTCTGCTTTTAGGAACTATAAAAAGGATGAATTTGAAAGAGAACATGCCGATGGAGAGTTGAAAATGTTTCCGGAGGCTGTTTTGGGTATTTTTCCGCAGTCAGGCTCACAGTTGGTACCAGACTATGCCAAACTAATAGAAAGTGCCGAGTTCAACGATTTAGAGGAATTTTTTGCTGAGCGTGTAGTAAAAGATAAAGAAGAGTTACAGGGATTAAGAAGATTTTCGTTCCTGGATAGTATAGAAGAGGAGAAGATGATTACTCCATTCAAAATGGATGCTCATCAGGAAAATGCAATTAAGGCCATTAAAAAGGGTAATTCTGTCGTTGTTCAAGGCCCTCCTGGCACGGGTAAATCTCAACTCATATGTAATCTTATTGCCGACAGTGTGGCGCTGGGTAAGAAGGTTCTCGTGGTTTGTCAAAAACGAGCCGCTCTTGACGTAGTTTACGAAAGGCTTAAGGAGGTGGATCTCAATGATTTTGTAAGCCTGGTCCATGATTTTAGAAATGATCGCTCAGATATATATATCAAAATTGCACGGCAGGTTGCAAGGATTGAAGAATACCAGATGACTAACAATGGGTTAGACAGCATTCAACTAGAGCGAAAGTTTCTTCAGACCAGCAGGCGCATAGATCAGCTTACTACGGAGCTTGAAGAATTTAAGTTTGCCCTGTTTGACGAATCCGAATGCGGTATTTCTGCTAAAGAGCTGTACCTGACTTCAGACCCAGAGGCCGCTACGGTAAGCCTGAAGCAGGAACATTCACAATTTCATTTCGAAGGTATAGAAGCTTTTAACCGCAAGTTGAGGTCCTATGCTTCTTATGCCGTAGTCCAGCGTAAGCCAAATTACCCATGGAAAGAAAGAAGGTCATTCACAAATTTTAGTGTAAGTGATGAACGGGCGATTGTAGAAGCGCTAGAGGATATCCCAACTTACCAGAAAGAAATTGGAGACATGCTGGAATCCGAAATAGGGTCCAGGCTTTCGATAGGAGATTGCGAATATTTTTTAACCAGGCGAAGTTTCATAATAGAAATGCTGGGTATTCTCAAAAATGAACAGGCATATCGCCTCTTTCAGCATATGGTGGGCCACCCTGATGATGATACCAGCGTTTTATGGCTTTCAAACACCGAGCGTGTTTTGATGGAGTGTTACAAAGGTGTAGGCCCCGAACTTTCATTACCGTCTGAAAAGCTTGGCGTTTTTCAGGAAACGTTGCAGAGAAACATGGATGCAAGACGTAGCATTTTTAAGTTCATTCAATGGCGTTTATTTTCAAAGGATAAATACTTTATTAAGCGGGTATTAGCTGCTAATAATCTTAAAAGGAATAAGGAAGGTTTTAATACGATGGTCGAGAAAATTGATAATCGATTAAACCTGGAACACAATATTTCAAAACTCAGAGAACAGGCGTGGCTAAGCGAGATCCCTGAGCAATATGAAAAAGTACATTTTCAAAATTGGTTTTATGTTCTAAAACTTACAGCCAAGGCTAAGCTTATTTTCAGCTCGCTAAGAAATTTCAAAGAGTTTTTTAATGTTCAGAAACTATCGCTTATTGAGTTTCAAGATAAGCTGGAAAGGATTTATCAGTTAATTAAGGACATTCCTGATCGGAAAATAAAGTGGCTTACTTATTTGACAGAACCCCAAATAGCACGGGTGCTTGAAAGTCAGGAAAATTTGGATAGCATGAAGTCCAGCCTTCGCAATGACTTTGATTCTTTATGTGAGTTTGACAAACTCCGCGACCAAATGGAACCGCATGAGCTGCATGCGCTGGAAAGAATAATGACGGAACTTGGAGACGATGCTACACCTGAAGGGGCTGAAAAACTTTTTCAAAATAGTATCAGATTAGCCTGGATTGAGCACATAGAAGCTAAATATCCGATTTTAAGATCTGTTTCCTCATCAAAGTTTTTGGCGGATGTGGCAGAATTAAAAAGCTGTGTACGGGATAAGCTACAGGTAAGTAATGATATGTTGATCCTGAGAGCACGTGAACGCACTTATCAAAATCTCGAATTTAACCGTTTAAACAATCGGGTTACCTATCGAGATCTGCATCATCAGGTCACGAAAAAAAAACGTATCTGGCCATTGAGAAAATTGATTTCTGAATTTGATGAAGAGATATACGACCTAATGCCGTGCTGGATGGCCTCCCCGGAATCTGTATCTGCCATTTTTCCGATGAAGAAGATTTTTGATTTGGTAATTTTTGACGAAGCTTCTCAATGTTTTGTGGAACGCGGTATTCCGGCTATGTACAGAGGGAACCAATTGTTGATAACCGGTGATAATAAGCAGCTACGCCCTAACGACCTATATAAAGTTCGATATGAAAACGAATCCGAAGATGATTCTCCGGAGCTTGAAGTAGAATCTCTGCTGGAGCTGGCCGAGCAGCATTTGATGCCAGTTCAGTTGAAAGGTCATTATCGTAGCCAGTCGCTGGATCTTATCCAATTCTCCAACACTCATTTTTATGATGGAAATTTAAAGATGCTTCCCGACTACGAGGTAGTAAATCGGGCAGAACCAGCTATTGAGTATGTCAAACTTAATGGTGTATGGGAGGAAAATGTGAATAAAGCTGAGGCGCTTCATATCATGAAATTGGTTTATGACAGAATTCAAAATAACAAAAAACAATCCGTAGGTATTGTAACTTTTAATGCACGTCAGCAGCAGTTGATTTTGGATTTACTTGAGGAGGAGAGCATTAAAACGGGCATAGCACTTCCACGGTCGCTTTTCGTTAAAAACATTGAGAATGTACAGGGTGATGAGCGTGACGTGATCATATTTTCCGTTGGTTATGCTCCTGATAGGGATGGTAAAATGGTGATGCAGTTCGGCAGTTTAAATCAGATCCATGGGGAAAACAGATTGAATGTGGCCATTACAAGGGCGAGAGAAAAGATCATTATTGTAAGTAGCATAAAACCTCAAGAACTGGATGTGGAAGAATCAAAAAATGCGGGGCCAAAACTTTTTAAGAAATATTTAGAGTTTGCCTGGAACACTTCAGAAGGTGGATTTACACCTTTGCCTCTTACAGGCTCAAGCCATCATTTGCAGTGGTTTTTAAAAACCCGGCTCCTTGAATGGGCACAAAAAGGGTTACCGGAATTCACAGTGCAAGAAGAGCTTCCCTTTGCTGACATCACTATAAAGACTGATAATAGATATGTTGGACTAATACTTACTGATGATGATCTCTATTTTCAGAGTCCATCCATTAAGGATATACACGTGTATACTCCCTTTATTTTGAGCAAGAAGAATTGGAGTTTTACCGGGGTATTTAGCCGTGAGTACTGGAAAAATTCTCAAGCCATTGGCGAAAATTTAATGAGATTTATCAACCATCACTCTGCCACCTAGCTAAGTAGCGGTTAGATTAGCGGTTCACCACAGTACTTGCAGTAATTGGCCTGAATATCGTGCCCTGTCTTTAGGCAGGAATCGCATTTCCGGCCGTTGTCTAGTTGTATTTTATGCTGTGTCATCTCCGCTGTAACAATACCGGTAGGGACCGCTATGATTCCATACCCTAAGATCATGATGAATGTTGCAAAACCCTGCCCCAATGCCGTTTGTGGAGCAATATCACCATACCCTACTGTGGTTAATGTAACTACTGCCCAGTAGATACTCTTAGGAATACTGGTAAAGCCATTATCTCCACCTTCAATCATATACATGAGCGTACCAAGAATTACTGTCAAAGAAAATACTCCGCCTATGAACACAATGATTTTGGCTCGACTGGCTTTTAAAGCCGCCGTAAGCTGGGAGGCTTCACCTAAAAAACGCACCATTTTTAAAACCCTGAACACTCGCAACAGGCGAATACTTCGAATGATTAAAAGTGAATGCGCGCCGACCAGAAAAAGGCCGAGGTAAGTAGGTATGATGGAAAGCAAATCTACTATGCCAAAAAAACTGCGAATATAACGCCAGGGCTTTTCTACTATTATTATGCGTAAAATGTATTCCAACGTAAAGAAGATTGTAAACATCCATTCGGCTATGTAGAGCCCCAAGCCGTATTCGGTTTTTATATTTTCCACGCTTTCCAGCATGACGGCAATTACACTAAGTAAAATCGCAATCAGAAGGGCAACGTCGAACCATTTCCCGGCTTGTGTATCAGCTTCGAAGATGATAATGAAGAGTTTTTCCCGCCAGGATTTATTATTTTTCGTCATTATGAAAGAGTACGATGGCTACTCCAAACCAATCATAATAAAAGCGCCCCAGTAAATAGGGTCTTGATACTCATTGCGTAATTCTTTTTTAGCAGCTACAAATGATTCACGCATTTGACCGGTTTCCTGCCACTTACGGTAGAATTTAGTCATTAATTTTTGGGTGGCTTCATCGTCTACTTTAAACATGCTCATAATTAACACCCGGGCTCCCGCTACCAGAAAAGCACGCTGTAGCCCATAAACACCTTCTCCTACGGCCAGTTCTCCAAGTCCGGTTTCACATGCGCTCAGCACTACGAGTTCGGTCTGATCTAAATTTAAATTCATTGCTTCATAAGCGGTTAAAATACCACTCTTTGAATTATAGTTGTACTTCGTTTCGTTTAATAGGTCTCCCGCGCCGGTAAGTAACAGTCCCGTTCTAAGAAGTGGATTTTTAGCGGCGCTGCTTTCACTTTGTATTAGTCGGTCAGCTTCTTTTATTTCTTCGGCCGGAGTAAAAAAACCGTGAGTAGCTATATGAAATACTTTAGGATTATCCAATTTTTTGATTTGATCTTCGCTGGCAGATTCCTCCGTAAAGGAAGAGGTAGTCCAGCCCTCGGTTCTGAGCAAATTACGTAGTTCATTTACTTCCACCTCAGTACCGGGTAGCGCGTTGATAGATCCTGCACTTGCTGTCAGGTAGAAATTAGGATTGCCAAACATGGAGGCCCTCTTTTCAGTTTGGACCTTCCTGGTTCTGGTCTTACTTGTCCAGATGTCTTTGGTATTGCTTACCAGAACGATATTTGAGTTGTCAATTACGTATTTCCCATCATCTGTGGGAATAGCCTCAAGATTGATTTGGTTATAAACTCCATCGGCGGATAAGTAAATGGTAGAGTAAGGACCTAATACATCTCTAAGCGGTTTCCAATACGCAGCGAAGCTGTTACGATCAGGGACCTTGTAAATAATGCTGTTTCGGTAAAACTTGAAAAGCTTACCTTCCAGTTCTTGCCCATTGCCTAGTACTACAACTTCCGGATTAGCCTGTTCTTTTTTGTTTTTTAAATACATAGCGGCATAAACGACGGAATCGGTAAACACATGATCAAAATACCTGTACCTTACCATTTCTACTGCCACTTCGTTAGGACCAAGTTGTGATTGCACCTGGTCCCATTTAATTTTATTGTTTTCTACACTTTCTGAAAAGATTGTGGATTTCTCACTTAGCTGCTTTTCGATCTGCTCTACCTGATTAGTCAGAAGAACAGGATCTATTTCGTTTTCCTGTAGATCTGATAAGCTCATGGACAATACGTTAGTAAGTTCTTCTTTTTTCAATAGCCAATCGTTGTACATGTTTTTAAGCTCTTCATCATTGCTATTGGCTATACGCTCCCTGATCTTAATGGATGAACTGAGTAAAATAGCTTTAGTGAGTAAGGCATTATTGTAAACGTCGCCAACCGCCTTTGTATCTTCGTCTTTGATATTAAAGGCTAGAGTGCTGTAGAACTCGAAGTCCGGTTGAATGGTATTCCAAAATTTGGCTTTTTCTCTTTCACTAAGGGCAGGGAAGAACTTTTGGATAAAGTTAATATGATTTGCCAATGCCTCTTCAATGTATTTTCTCGAGCCTTTGGTATCGCCTTCCATGTAGTACACCTTGCTCAGTTTGGACAATACTTTTACATACTCCGGATGTGTTTTACTGAACTTATTTTGATAAATTTTCTTTGACTTTTCATACTGTTCTTCGGCCTTATCATAGTCGCGTTGCAGATAATAAATGTCACCGATCAATGAGTAGATGGCAGCGGCATTTACATTGTTTCTTTTACCGGCTCTTGACAGCCAAATACTCTCAGCAAGAAAAAGAGCGTTAAATGCGTCATCATATCGCTTCTCAGAGATGTACACTTTAGCAAGGTCCGTACTAATGTCAGCATAAGTAGGGTTTCTGTTTCCGAGCTTATCAGCGATGATTGTTTTAGCCTCATCCATAATAGTTTCAACTTCCTTGAGATTATCACCCTTATAGAAGCGGATTAAAGCTAATTGTTCGAGAGACCGAGCTACGTCTACATGATTTCTTCCAAATTGTGCCTCCTGAATTTTAACCGCCTTTTCTGCGTTTGTCTGGGCCTTCTGGTAGTCGCCAATGTTAGTATATACTTCGGCAAGCAACTCCAGCGTAGGCGCCACTTTTGATGAATTTTCACCGTAGATAGATACAGCTATTTGATTGGCTCTTCGGGCTGTACGTTCTGCGAGAGTGTACTCACCTTCCAGCAGTTCAAGCTGCCCCTGATAAACTAAAGGAACTATCAATCTTCTTGAGTTTGCTCCATAGCGTTGCTGATAATCTGAAATAATACTGGAAATCAGTTGGTTAGCTGCCAGAAACTGCCCTAATGGAATATAAACTCTTACCAGGCCCTGGCTTGATGCTAAATCATTGTAGTTGGCAATATTGTCGGCCTTCTTAAGTGTTTTTCTCGATTTTTTTATGATATCCTCGGCCTCGTCAAACAGCCCCTGGATCACTTTTAACTCAGCTTGTGTAGCCTGAGCATTTACGTATTCTACTATCCAATTTTGGTCTTTACGGTAATTATCAAAGATTTCTAATGACTTGGATAAGCTTTCTTCTGCCTTATCATAATCTGCTAAATTAATGTAAAGCTGTGCCTGGTTATTTAGCGCTTCCGCATAGGCAGGGTCGTCAGGTGAAAATTTTTGAGCAGCGCCGTCGCTTGCTTTATCCACCGCTGCAATAGCCTTGGCATACTCATCAGTACTTTCATAGAATTTACCCAAGTGATTTTGGATACTTACATAATCTTTATGCCAGGTATCAATTTGAGCTTCCACTACATCATAGTAGCTTTCTTTGTAAATCGCTTCAGCCTCCTGAATTTTATCAGTATAATCTACATAATAGTTGGCCAGTTCTACCCTGGCTAAATGATATTCAGGAGAATCTTCGCCATATAATTCCTTTTTGATTTCTATGATATCCTCAAGATTTGCCAGTGCAGCATAATAATCCTTGTTCTGCAATGCTAACCTGTAAAGGACATCTATGATTTGGATTCTTTTTTTGTGGTTCTTGGGTAATGCAGTGCTATTGGCCTGAGTCGAGGCCTGACTCGCTAAATTCTTCGTTTTTTGACGATCCAGTTTGGAGTCAAATTCAATAGTTTCCAGGTTAATCCTATGAAGGCTATTTGATTTAAAGCTTCTTTTAATCGCTTTTTCATATTCCACTTTAAGGTTTCTGTATTTGACTTTACTATCGTCGGCCAGATACTGCTTCAGCAGCAGTTCATAAAGTTCAAAGGCCAGGTAATGTGACTCTTCATGGTTTTTCTTTAGCTGATTAAGAGTCTTATCGAATCGCTCGTCCTTGACATCAGGGCTGCTAAAATCGCGAAGGCCATTTTCCAATAAGAATTGTCCAAAGTCCAGTTGGTTATTGACATAAGCCAGACTGCCGGTTCCTAAATTTTTAGCTATCCATCTCTTAGCATTATCAAAGGCGCTATTGGCATCATTGTAGCTGCCTCGCTTTCTGAATACATTGGCCCTAAGTGTGAGCAACGTGGCATAATCGTTCAGCCGCTCTTTGACTTCCGCCTCAGGAAGCTTTCGGCTTTGCAGCTTTCCTTTTTCGTCAAGAAAGGATTCTTTGGTAACGGCGCGCTTTCTGAAGTAGTCTAAATTATCGTCTATAAATTTAAGCGCCTCGTTATAAAATCCACGGCCGGTAAGCACTCTGGCCAGGGTAATATCTATCTTGGCCTTAAGGTTGTCGTTAAGTTTTTTTGTAGACTCTAATGTTTCTTGCGCAGAACGAATATATTCTTCCGATCTTACGAAATCGCCATACGAGGCTAGTATTTCACCCACACGTAACAAGGTAATGGCATGTTTGTCAGAGGCTTCGCCATAAATTGTGGCGCTTGCACTAATTGACTGTTGAATTGAATTTTCAAAGTCCAGCAGCAAACCCTCTGCTAAATTGAATTTGGACCTTCTAATGTAATAGAGTGGTAGATACTCATTTTTGGCGCCGTACTTCTTTACTACCTTATTCTTAAACTTATTTAGCGTTTTGTTGGCTTTTATATAATCGCCTTCTTCATATTGGGCATCTGCTTTGGTTAGCACTTTGCTGTATTTGCCTCCCTCTTGAGCAAAGGCTAAAACACAGGAAAAAATTAAGGCAGTAATAAAAGTAACCCTAAAGAACACATAATAGAGCTTCATAACGGGAAATTGATAATTAAACTAAAAACCTGTATTCTAAAGTTAAATTATTGTGGGTTAAATAGTTAGCCTTTAATTAATTTATTCAGAATGTCCATAGCGGCTTCGGATATAACCGTTCCAGGGCCAAAAACTCCGGCAACACCAGCTTCGTACAGAAAATCATAATCCTGCTGGGGTATAACGCCCCCGGCAATGACCATAATATCCTCTCGGCCCAGCTTTTCTAATTCCGTAATCAGTTGTGGTACGAGTGTTTTGTGTCCTGCAGCCAGGCTTGATGCGCCTATCACATGAACGTCATTTTCAGTAGCTTGCCTGGCCACCTCTTCGGGAGTTTGAAAAAGTGGTCCTATGTCTACATCAAAGCCCAGGTCTGCGAAGCTCGTCGCTATTACTTTTGCCCCGCGGTCATGCCCGTCCTGACCCATTTTCGCGATCATTATTCTTGGCCTCCTGCCCTCTAGCTGTGCAAACTCATCTGATAAGGCCTTTGTTTTATTGAAGTTGCTGTCCATTTTTAATTCACTTGCGTAAACGCCTGATATAGATCTAATCGTGGCTTTATATCTTCCGTAGGCGTTTTCCATGGCCATTGATATTTCACCCAGAGATGCTCTTTTACGCGCTGCGTCTACTGCCAGCTCCAGCAGGTTTCCGTTACCGGTTTGGGCAGCGTTCTCCAGTTTGGCCAGAGCTGCGTTTACAAGACCTGAATCCCTCGTTGCCTTCATTTCATTCAGCCTTTGGATCTGCCCGTCTCTGACTTTAGCATTGTCTACCTCTAATATTTCTACCTCGGTTTTATCTTTAGTTTGGTACCTGTTTATCCCTACTATTATATCCTTATCGGAATCTATGCGAGCCTGCTTTCTCGCTGCTGCCTCTTCAATTTTCATTTTGGGGAGACCGCTTTCTATTGCTTTCGCCATTCCACCCAGCTCCTCTATTTCCTGAATGTGTCGCCAAGCTTTATGAACGAGCTCATTTGTTAGGTATTCCACATAATAAGAACCTGCCCACGGGTCGACTACCTTAGTAATATTAGTCTCCTTTTGAAGATATATTTGCGTATTTCTGGCTATGCGAGCAGAGAAATCAGTGGGTAATGCAATGGCTTCATCAAGTGCATTGGTATGTAAGGATTGCGTGTGTCCTAGGGCCGCCGCCAAGGCTTCTACGCAAGTTCTGGTTACGTTGTTAAAAGGATCTTGCTCGGTAAGGCTCCAGCCCGATGTCTGGCAATGGGTCCTTAAGGCCAAGGATTTTGGATTCTTGGGGTTAAACTGTTGAACAAGTTTCGCCCATAACAATCTCCCTGCCCTCATTTTAGCAATTTCCATAAAATGGTTCATGCCGATAGCCCAGAAAAAAGAAAGCCGTGGAGCAAAAGCGTCAATATCAAGTCCGGCTGAGAGGCCTGCTCTCAGGTACTCTAACCCGTCTGCCAAAGTATAGGCCAATTCGATATCTGCCGTAGCTCCCGCCTCGTGCATATGATAGCCGCTTATACTTATAGAGTTGAATTTAGGCATATGCTGTGCTGTATATTCAAAAATGTCGCCGATGATCTTCATTGATGGAGCGGGTGGATAGATGTAGGTATTCCGCACCATAAATTCTTTGAGGATATCGTTTTGAATAGTACCGCTAAGTTTAGACTTATCAACGCCTTGTTCCTCTGCAGCTACAATGTAGAATGCCATAATTGGAATAACCGCTCCGTTCATGGTCATTGACACTGACATTTGATCCAGCGGGATCTGGTCAAACAAAATCTTCATATCCAGAACTGAGTCAAT